>JANORY010000277.1:0-12706 GCA_031415535.1 Burkholderiales bacterium
CCTTTGGATCGCCCTCTATCAGTTGGTTCGCCAACCTGATTCAAGTTGGCGAATTGAAGGCTGCCAGTTGATCCAGCAGCCAGGCAGCCGCACCTGAACGGGACCCTGACCCTGAACTGAACCTGCCGTTAAGCAGCGGCTGGGTTCTGGCGTTCTCTTGTGACCCCTCAACTTTGTGTCTTCAGAAAATATTGCGGATACTCCCGCCGGGTTACCGGGCTGTCGACCGCCCAAGCCTTGCAGCCACCGACAAAATACGGCAGCCCCTGGGCATTGAGCGGCGGCGAATCTGGCGGCGATTTTGGGTCGCTACCTTCTTCACGCCAGCCACTGATGGTCTGAAACGCAACCGTCGCCATGGGAAACAACAGCTCACGCACGTGGGTGCAGCCCTTGTCACCGCCGACCGCTTCGTTAACCGCTTTTCTCCAACCCGCACCCACCTTCGCACCAATCAGCTTTTTATAAGCGGGTAGCGCACTCGAACATACCTCATAAGGGGTGGACAGCATTGAAGTTTCGATATCGTGCACAACCATCGCCTGGTCGAGCGTCAGCCGCACCATCATGTCGTGAACGTGCAATCCGGCGGCACGCGTGCCGCGCTCCACTTCGGTGTAAGCATAAGTTTTCGTATCGACAATGCGCGCCTCAATGTCCCACAAGCCGTCGTCACGCAGGAATCCTTCACAGACAATTGTTCGAGTATGTAAATGGCGTCGAGTTGACGCAGTCGGCAGTGATGGAATAAGTACAGTCGGCGCAAGTACTGGCGGACTAAGTACTGGCGGACTAGATGCGGGCAAACTAGGCAGGGGCGGTGCAGGTAAAGTCATGAGCGCGACACAATCAGTAGCTGGCAATTACCCCAGATACTAATGGCATCGCGCAATTTGATGCTGGCCGTGGGCAAGCAATGGATTACTTCGGCAAAATTACTTCGGCAAAACTACCGTGTCGATCGCGTGAATGACGCCGTTATCGGCGACCACGTCAGCGGCCACAACCTTGGCACCGTTGACCGTTACGCCGCCCGTAGTAGCCAGCGTCAGCTCTTGTCCTTGCACCGTTTTGACCATGCCCGGCTTGACGTCCTTGGCCATCACTTTGCCGGCGACGACGTGGTAGGTCAGCACTTTGGTCAATGCGGCCTTGTCCTTGAGCAAACCATCCAGCGTTTCTTTCGGAACCTTGGCAAAGGCTTCGTCAGTCGGCGCAAATACGGTGAAGGGGCCTTTACCCTTTAACGTGTCGATCAAGCCGGCCGCCGTCAAGGCTGCGGCCAGGGTCTTGAAATTGCCGGCCGAAACGGCGGTATCGACGATGTCTTTGGCTTGGGCGGTGAAGACGGTACCCGCCAGCAGGGTTGCAATGATCAGTTTTTTCATGATTACTCCAAAATTATGGAAGGAGGGAAAGCTTGTAAAGGGACGATGTAAAGAGAGAGAGTCGAAGCGGCTTTGCGCCCTTTTGGGTTTTCAGAACAGGATCCAGCTTTGCTCCGAGAGCGGAGTTTAGACTAACGCGTTCTCCATTTCAACCTTAAGGTCATAATATGACTATTTGGTCATAATAGTCGGCATGACATCATTACGACCATTTCAAGCGACTGATTCTGCAATCACCTGTGCCGATGAATAACCCGTTCTCCCCAAAACGCCGTGGATTAATGGCGGCATCGATAGCCTTGGGCCTCACCTCAGGTTGCGCAGGCTGGCAGCATCGGCCAACACTAGCGCCGCGCTCAATGCCGTTTACCCTGGGTGTTGCCAGCGGCGAACCCAGTACTAACGGGCTACTGCTTTGGACCCGCATTCTTCCCGACGAGTTTGACCCCACTAGCCTGCCGGCGGCCGACGTCGAAGTTCGTTGGGAACTCGCGGAGGATGAGAAATTTACCACCATTGCTCAATCTGGCCGTATGCGAGCACTGGCTTCGGAAGCACACACGATTCACCTTGAATTGAACAGCCTGGCCCCAGAGCGGTGGTATTTCTACCGTTTTCATTGCGGTGAGTACAGCAGTGTTACGGGTCGCACCCGCACCTTGCCCGCCATAACCGGTAGCCGCGTGAAGTTTGCAGTCGCCTCCTGCCAGCATTTCGAAGCCGGTTTTTATGCGGCCCATCGGCACCTGGCCGCAGAAGCAGTGGATTTGGTCTGGTTTGTCGGCGACTACATTTATGAGTATGGCCCGCCACCGCCGGAAGTGGTTCGGCTGCGCCGGCACGACGCGCCGCACTGCGTGACCCTGACCGATTACCGCCGCCGCTATGCACTGTACAAACGCGATCCTGACCTGCAAAGCATGCATGCCAGCGCACCGTTTTTACCGATCTGGGATGATCATGAGGTCGATAACGATTACGCCGGCCTGCTGTCGCGTGATCACGATCCGCAGTTTGCGGCTAGGCGGCTAGCCGCCTATCGCGCCTATCTTGAGCATATGCCGATCCGTATGCCCCGAATGGCGGCCGATGGCAGCGTAACCTTGTACCGTACTGTCGATTTTGGAAATCTGGTGCGCTTTCATGCGCTAGATGATCGCCAGTACCGCGATGAGCAGGCCTGCAGCCCAGCCGGGCACGGTGCCGGTTATGTCGAGGTGGACGGCTGCGCCGAACGACTGTTGCCGAACCGCACTATGCTCGGCAGGGCGCAAGAGCAATGGCTCGCCAGTTCTTTGTCCGGCTCACGCGCCCGCTGGAACGTCGTCACTCAACAAACGCTGATGGCGCAGGCGCAACTGGGCGGCAAGGTTTGGGTCGATGGCTGGGACGGCTACCCGGCGGCGCGGCGCAAGCTGTTGTCGGCGCTGGCACATCCGAACGTCGCCAATCCGATCGTGGTTGGCGGCGATGTTCATGCCACCTATGTCAGCGATCTGCGCCTTGACCCGCAGCGTGAGGACACGCCGATTGTTGCGCGTGAGTTCTGTGGCACTTCAATCAGTACGCCAAGCTGGCCGCAAACTGCAGCGGACCGACTGGTCCGTGAGAACCCGTCGATTCGCTATGCCCGCAGCGATCGCCGCGGCTACTTGTTGTTTGATGTGACGCCGAATCATCTGCAGGTGACCTTAAGGGCAGTGGATAACGCGCGCAACCGGGATTCGGGCATCGAATCACTGATCAAGTTTGATGTCCAATCGAGTACATGATTGCGCAGTGATTCCTGACAAGGGAATTTGAGCGCTCGATGCGGCCGATGCGGCTTTTTATCCTACAGACGGTCCGGTAAAAGGCCGACTCATTGAGCCGATCCACTCAGCTAATGTAGTGTCTCCCTCGCCGCAAGCATCGATCCACTATGCCCATACATTTTGTACCGCCGCGGGCCTTGGTGTGAAACCTGATCCGCTCAGCGCGTACCAGTCGAAGCGCAATTTCACACGGACTCCCGAGCCGGCACACGGCGGCGAAGCCGTTACCGATCAACTGAGCTTCGTTGTCCAGAAACATTGGGCCCGCAGCATTCACTACGACCTCCGGCTGGAGATCGATGGAACTTTAAAGAGCTGGGCGGTTCCGAAGGGGCCGAGCTTCGATTCGACCGTTAAACGTATGGCCATTCAGGTCGAAGACCACCCGCTTTCGTACGCCGGCTTCGAAGGCACGATACCGGCGAAACAATACGGCGCGGGAAAGGTCATCATATGGGACACTGGTATCTGGAAGCCGTTGCACGACCCCCGGCAAGCCTATCGCGAGGGCAACCTGAAGTTCGAGTTGTATGGCCACAAGCTGCTGGGCAAATGGGTGCTGGTGCGCATGTCGGGCAAAGGCGAAAAACAAGCGCCCTGGCTGCTGATCAAGGAGAAGGACTCGTTCGCTCGCGCAGCCGCTGAGTACAGTGTGGTCGACGAATTACCGGCGAGCGTGACGAGCGGTGGCCTTGCCCGAGCGATTTCGGATTCGAGCTTGCCGCCACAAGCCGTGCCATCCGCTTTGCCTCCTACACTTTCGCCGCAACTGGCCAGCCTCGCCGACCGCCCACCTCCCGATCCGGCCGACTGGATTTACGAGATCAAGTTCGATGGCTACCGCATCCTGGTGCGAAACGATGCTGCCGGCGCGCGATTGTTCACTCGTAATGGCCTTGACTGGACATCAAAACTCAAAGTGTTGCAGAACACCTTTGACGCCCTGAAATTACCCGTTGGCTGGTACGACGGTGAGATTGTCGTCCCGACAGAAACGGGCGTACCGGATTTCGGCGCACTACAGCAAGCGTTCGAGCGACAGCGCACTGACGATGTCGACCTTTACCTGTTCGACTTGCCGTACGTCGACGGGCACGACCTGCGCAGCGCGCCTCTGCACGCACGGCGTGCGGTTCTGAAACGCCTGTTGTCAACGGCGGCCTCGGCGCACGTTCATTTCAGCGAAGAGTTCAATGCCACTGCAGAAAATTTACTCACTTCAGCCTGCAAGTTGGGATTGGAGGGGGTCATTGCAAAACGCCGAAATGCGCTGTACCAGTCTGCTCGATCCACGGACTGGATCAAACTGAAATGCAGTCAACGCCAGGAGTTCGTCGTTGGTGGCTACACAAAACCACAAGGTGCGCGATCCGGCTTTGGCGCGCTGTTACTCGGAGTGCACGATTCGAATGGCGGATTGCAATACTGCGGCAATGTCGGCGCGGGCTTTAGCCAAAAAACCCTGACAGATCTGAAGAACACACTCGATACGCTGTCGCGAACCAGCACGCCCTTCACGGCCCTCCCAAAAATCGAAGCGCAGTGCCATTGGGTCAAGCCCAGCTTGGTGTGCGAGGTGAGTTTCAGCGAATGGACCCGCGCCGGGCGAATCCGCAACGCCGTATTTCACGGACTGCGAACCGACAAAAATGTCACTGCCATCATGCGCGAAAAATCCATAAGGCTGCCGATTGCCAAGCAGTCGAACAAGTCCCGCCCGCGCGAGGCACAGGCCCTGTCGAGTCGCGTGCAAGTGACCAACCCGCAGCGCCTGATCGACGCCGCCAGCGGCACGACAAAAATCGAATTGATTCGATATTACGATCGGGTCGGGGATTTGATGATGAAACACTTGCAGGGGCGCCCGGTGTCGCTGGTGCGCGCGCCCGACGGCGTTGCCGGCCAGATCTTCTTCCAGAAGCACACCGAGACCGAAAAGCTTGCCGGTGTCGGGCAACTCGATCCGGCGCTCTTCCCGGGACACCCACCGATGATCGAGGTGACCAGCAAACAAGGCTTGTTGTCCGCCTCGCAATGGAATGTCGTCGAGTTCCATACCCAAAACGCCAGCACATTATCGTTCAAGCAACCCGACCGTATGGTGTTCGATCTCGATCCGGGTGAAGGTGTCCGGTGGGCCCAGGTACAGGAGGCGGCGCAACTGATGCATTCGTTTCTGGGGCAGCTCGGCCTGGTGTCGTTCCTCAAGACCAGCGGTGGCAAGGGCTTGCACGTCGTCGTGCCCTTGCGTCGCCTGCACGACTGGGAAACGGTCAAAGGATTCTCTCGGGCTGTTGTGTTGCACATGGCCAAGACGATCCCGCTGCGCTTCGTTGCCCGCAGCGGCCCGAAGAATCGAGTGGGGAAGATTTTTATTGACTATCTGCGCAACGGCTTCGGCGCCACCACGATCTGTGCCTGGTCGGCGCGAGTACGACCCGGCTTGGGCATTTCAGTACCGGTGACCTGGGACGAGTTAGCGTCGTTACGCGGCGCTGACCATTGGACGGTCCGAACTGCCCATGAACGGCTTGACGCCGGCAACCAGCCCTGGAGCCAATACGCCAAATCGGCGCGCGGACTGAAAGCGCCGATGGCGGCGTTGGGATTTGTACCCAAACCCGCCGAACAAGGAGTTCTCGTATGCCCCGAGTAATTTGGAAAGGTGCCATTGCGTTCGGTCTGGTGCACGTGCCGGTCGCGTTATATCCGGCCTCACAAGAGGTTGGTATCGACTTCGACTGGCTCGACAAGCGTTCGATGGATCCGGTTGGCTACAAGCGGATCAACAAGCGCACCGGCAAGGAGATCCAGAGTGTGCATATCGTCAAGGGCATCAAGCAGAGCGACGGCGATTATGTGGTCCTGAGCGAGGACCAGATCAGGGCCGCATACCCGAAGTCGACGCAGACGATCGAAATTGAATCATTCGTCAAGGCGAGCGAAATTCCGTTCACTCTGTTGCAGACGCCTTATTATCTGGAGCCGATCGGCAAGGGCGAGAAAGTTTATGCGCTGCTGCGCGAGGCGATGTTCGAAGCCGGTGTCATCGGCATCGCGCGGGTCGTCATGCATACCAAGGAGCACCTCGCCGCGCTGATCCCTTCCGGCGCTGCGCTGATCCTCAATACCATCCGCTGGGCCAGCGAAATCCGTCCCTTGCAGGAGCTGACGCTACCCGCCGAAGGCAAGACCGCCGCCGGCCTCAAGCCAGGCGAGTTGAAGATGGCCGCACAACTGATCCGCGACATGACGGGCCCCTGGCAGTCGCAGAACTACAGCGACCAATTCAGCGACGCGGTTCATGAACTGGTGAGCAAGAAAGTAGCGGCGGGGCAGACTGAAACGGTAGCGCCGCTCGAAGACGCACCGGCCGCAACGGGTGTCAGCAATGTCGTCGATCTGACGGAGCTGCTGGCCAAAAGCCTGACCAAGCGCAAGCCTCGCAGCACCCCCGATGCGATCGCCAAACGATCGTCAGATTGACTGAAACTCCAACCCACGAGGCAAATTGCCCGCCCGGCGGTCTCATGCGATCATCAAGCTCACCCGCAGCCTGATCTGCATCTTTTTGGCGAGCCAACATGACCACAACGCTTGACCCAGCTCAAAACCCGTTACCGTTGACCGGCCTCAAGGTTATCGAGTTGCATGCCATCGGCCCGGTGCCGTTCGCCGGCCAAATCCTGCGCAGCCTCGGCGCAGAAATCGTGCGGGTCTCGCCGCCGGTTGACCCAGGACTTGGTACACCGGGCAGCAAAGCCGAGTTCGACTTACTCAACGCCGGTAAGCGAAGACTGCTGGTTGACCTTAAAACGGCCGCCGGCATGGCTGAACTTGTCAAGGAATTGACCACCGCCGACGTTCTGATGGAAGGCTTTCGGCCCGGCGTGCTTGAGCGCTTGAATTTGGCACCGGCCAGCCTGCTTGAGCGTTTTCCGCGCTTGGTCGTCGGCCGACTGTCGGGCTGGGGTACCCACGGCGAATTGGCCGAGCGCGCCGGTCATGACATCAACTACCTGGCGCTGTGCGGTATTTTGAACGCCATCGGCACTGCCGGTTCGCCCGTGCCGCCATTGAACGTGGTTGGCGACTTCGGCGGTGGCGCTATGCATCTGTTGCTGGGCCTATTGGCGAAATTGGTCCAACGTGGCATCAACGGTAAAGGCGGCATCGTTGAATCGAGCATTCTTGCTGGTTCAGTGGGTCTGACACCGATGTTCTACGGTATGGTCGCCAGCGGTGCCTGGACGCTGGGCCGAGAGGCCAATATTCTGGATGGTGCCGCGCCGTTCTACCGAGTTTATGAGACCCAGGATCAGCGCCATGTCGCGGTCGGTGCGATCGAAGCGAAGTTCTTTCGCGAACTGCTCACGGTCATGGACCTGACCGACCAAGTTGATGCGAGCCAGCAGATGTCGCGCAAGAGTTGGGCACCGACCATCGCGCAATTTTCCAAACGCTTTGCCGAGTTGCCGCGCGATGAATGGGCCCGCCGTGCCGCCAGTCGCGACTGCTGTCTGTCACCCGTGCTCGATTTCACCGAAGCCGCAGCGCACAGCCACAATCTAGCCAATCGGCTTTATCACCACCAGCCCTTTGCACAAACGGACACCACCATCTGGTTTGATCGCGAGCTGAATCGCCCCTTGGTACGTTGACCCCTAGCCCTCGAGGAAACGCCGAACAGCGGCTCGGCGCGGGTGTCGCTTGCGCTTTGGGTGCCGGGCTACTCTGGGGCCTGGTGTTTGTTGCGCCGCTGTGGTTACACGACTATCCGGCGCTAATCCTTTCAGCCGGCCGCTATATTGCGTTCGGCTTGTTGGCACTGCCCCTGGCCTGGCTTGATCGCAAGGCGATTGCCCGGCTCACCAGGGCTGACTGGACCGAAGCCATCAAGTTGTCGCTGGTCGGCAATCTCATTTATTACGCATTCCTGGCAGCGGCGATCCAAAAGGCCGGTGCGCCGTTGCCGACGATGATCATTGGCACCTTACCGGTCGTGATTGCCATCTGCTCGAACTTCAGCTCACCACAGCTTCGCTGGCGCAAGCTGCTGTGGCCGCTTGGCTTGATCGCGCTCGGTATTGCGCTGGTGAATCGAGCAGAGTGGCAGGCACTTTCAGAAACATCGCTCGACACCTGGATCATCGGTGCCTTGCTCGCCGTGGTAGCCGTAGTGTGCTGGACCTGGTATCCGATTCGAAATGCGCGCTGGCTGCGCCAACATCCCAATTTGCGCTCAAGCACCTGGGCGACCGCACAAGGCCTGAGCACACTACCCTTGGCCTTGGCAGCGGCGTTTCTGCTTTATCTCCGGGACCTGCTCAAACTGTTTGACCAGCCGTTGGCGTTGGGCGCAGTGGCCTATGAATGGCCGTTAGGACCCAGACCATTGGTGTTCGTGGGTCTGATGTTGATCATTGGCCTCTTTGCATCCTGGCTCGGTACCCTGTTGTGGAATCGCGCCAGCCAGTTGACGCCGACTGCGCTGGCCGGTCAATTGATCGTCTTCGAAACCCAGGCAGCGCTGCTGTACGCATTTCTGCTTCGCCAGCAATGGCCGGCAACGGGTATCTGGATCGGAATTGTCTGTCTGGTGATCGGTGTCAGCTTGGCGATCCGGCAATTCGATTCAGCGCCAAATTCCAGTGTCCGGGCGTGACCGGCAGCGCAATCGGCGCTGGCTCGTTCAATGATTTGCTGATTCGGCGCAGAGCGCCATCACCCGGCTCCGCCGCAGACTTATAACCCAGATGATGGGCCAGACCGAGCATTGCCGAATTGCTGGCGAAGGTCAGTGCAACCAGTTGTCGATAGCCCGCCTGCTGCGCCAGTTCATGTAGGCGAAGCAGCAGCTTCTTGGCTATGCCTTGCCCTTGGAAACGATCGGCCAGCACGATGGCCATTTCGGCTTCGTCAGCCTGATCGGTCAACGCGTAGCGAGCGACGCCGATTAACTCGGCCAACGATCGGCCATCCAGATCGGTCTCGCCATCATTCAAAATGGCACCGAGCGCCATCTCGGGTCCGGCCTGATAGTCGAGTAATTTACGCACGCTATCAATCGACTTGAATCGCACCGTACCCAACATGCGTTGATAGATCGTCGCACTGCTGAGCGACGATAAAAAGTTCACCTCAAGATCGAGGTCAGCCAAACCGATTGGCCGAATTGTCAGTGCGTTATGCTTAGCGCGTTGCGCTTCAGACGGGAAGTTAGAATCCATGTTTACCTCTGATTGCTTGTGCCTCCTTGGTGTGTGGTCCCCCAAATCAATATGATGCAATAAGCGCTCCCGCACAAGCACTAAACGCGAGTCCAGCACCGATTAGAGTCACTACTCAAGACCTGAGCCAGTCCGGGGCAACACGCTCTGCTCTGCGGCGCGCGGTACGGGCCGCCAACTACAAAAAGCGATGATGCCGATCACTTGCGCGGTGCTCGCTGCCAACAGGCTGACGCGAAAGGCACTGCTAGTGGCCAGGCCAAAGGCATGTAATGCGTCGACCAGCACACCGAACAGCCATTGCCAGGTGAAGATACCCAGGAAGATCAGCAAGTTGTAGGCAGTGTAGGCGCGACCGGTCAGCGCTGACGGGAATGACAGACTGACATGCGGTTGAACAATCGCGAAGAAGGTCGAGAGCAGCGCCAGCATAGGCCAGGCCAACCACCACTTCGATCCTTCACCGAGCGCGATCGCGAACTGCGTGGCTGCCATCAAAGTACAGCCGATGACGGTGATGCGGGCAGTCGACCAGCCCCTGCGGCGAACCCAGGGCAGTAACAATCCGACCAATAGAAATCCGATCAGTAAGCTCAGATTGAACAGCAACAGGACCTGCGCCGCCTGAGCGGCGGAAAGACCGACGACCTGAATCAACCAAGGACCGGCCCACAGGGTTTGCATCGAAATAAACGGTGCATGAACCAGCAGTGACAGCATGGCGTAGCGCCAGAAATAAGCATCGCCAAATACCCCGCGATAACCCGACCACAAGTTGCTGCTGCGATTGGCCTCGGCAATCGCCGCACTGTGTCGTTCCTCGTCGCGCGGCAGCATGACAAAGAGCAGCACGGCCGCCAGAACAAACAAGCCGGCCGTTATGAAAAAGATATCGCGCCAGCCGATCCAGTTCATGGCCCAACGGGTCGGCTGCGTCACCGCAAGCGCGCCGAGTGAACCGGACATCATCATCCAGGCTGCCAAGGACTGCTGTCTGGCAGGCGCGAACCAGAATCGAAATGCCTTGAGACCCGCCATCAACGCGCCGGCGACTCCGGCACCAATCAGGCCCCGTGCGATCCACAGCATCACGGTGGATTGCGCTGTGGCAAACAGCACACAGCCGAAAGCCGCCACCAACAACAAGGCCGAATGCGTGCGCCGAGAGCCAAAGCGATCAAGCCAGATACCGAGCGGAAGCTGCAAGGCTGCAAACGCCAGAAAGTAGGCGCTACCCAATGAGCCCAACTGAGTAAAATTCAAGTTGAAATCGTGCACTAACTCGGGGGCAATCACTGCGCCAACCGCGCGCATCGCAAACGACAAGAAATAGGCGAACGCAAACAGCGCGAATATTCCGAGCAATGTTTTGAGCTCGAGGCGATCACTCATTCAAGCAACCGGAATGAATCAATGAAGGTCTGCACCTGTTCCAGATCCGGATCCTGACCAATCACCAGGAATTGATAAACACGATCACCGCGTGCCACGAAGCCGCCGTGCAACTGATTCGGCTGCCGATCAGTGCGCGCCTCGATACGAACGCCGGCAACCGGTGTCGAGGGCCTGCCTTGTGGGTCAAAGACCGGAACAGTAATGGGCCGTGACACCGGCTCGGCGGCACCGACATTGCGGAGCATCTGGGTGCGCAGCGCCGCCAAAATCCGCTCGCGGTTAAGCAACGAGTCGTTCGAGAGTTGGACCACGCCGACCGAGAACGAATGCCCCGCCGCTTGCGCCGCCGACATACTCATCACCAACTTTTGTCCATCAATCACAACCTCGCGCTTGGCCGCACCTGGTGTGCCGGGAAACATGACCTGAAACCCGAGTCCCGCGGGCCTGACTTCTCGCCAGTTATACTCGGGCGAGCAACCCTGCAGCAGAACCACGCACAGCATCGCGCAGCCCCACGCGAACGCAGGGGCGATGTTCGAGAACCAGCCCAAACTCTGTCGATGCAGCAAGGCGAGCCTACCCATGATCTACGAATTCAAGTCCCGCGCCACAGGTACCGTAGTGACTACCCAGGACGTCGCCGAGCGAATCTTGCGGATCATCGGCAAATCGGTGCAAGCCAAAGGCGTGATTCTGCCCGAACAGATGCCCGCTGCGATGAACGCATTAAAAGCTGCGATCGATTCCGAAGCTAAATTGCAGTCGCAGCCGCAGAGCAAGGCGCTAGACGAAACGCAGGGCACTGCGCCAGCCAAACCGACCGCACCTGAGTCCGGACGAAGCGAGCACGACGGTGATGCCGACGAGCCGAGCGTTTCATTGAAGCAAAGAGCCTTCCCGTTTCTTGAAATGTTGCGTGATGCGCATTCGGCAGGAAAAGAAATCACCTGGGGTGTTTGAGCGTTTCTGCCGCTAGAAATGTCGTTGCATGCCGACATTTTGCAAACCTTAACCAATGGAATGCCGATTGATCTTACATTAATCAATCGCCTTCGAAAGTTCGAGCAAGCTCTTGAAAAGTTGGTTGAATCGTTAACCGATAAAGATCACGTTTGAGCACCAGCCGGGCGCTTTAACGGACTCGGTAGTACCACATTGACTCACACTTGAACTGGTAGATACCGGCCACTTGGCGCATAGTTTTGCGGCTTGCAGTGAATTTACTGCTTCACCCGGCGCTCGATCGCTGGCAGCTCAATGTGTTCGGTACGGGTTGACTGATCCTCGTCGACGGGCACGATTGCTGCGGTCGGACGCGCGAAATTCAACTAGAACAACTAAGGAGCGCAATTCATGTCGTCCGTATTCTCATGCTGGTGGTGGTGGCTCTTGCTCGGCGGGCTGTTGGGTTGGTTACTGAGTTGGTGGTTCTCGCGCAACGCACACCAGCAGGCTCACTCCTCCTGGGGCAGTCGATTCGCAGATATCGAGGGCCGACATTCCGCGACCTTGCGCTCGAAAGAAACCGAACTCTCCAAACTGCAAGCCGACTTTGGTCAACTAAAGGCACGCCCACTGCCGGCGGCCGAAGTGAAGATTGTTGAGAAGATCGTCGATCGCCCCGTCGATCGCATCGTCGAGAAGCTTGTCAATGTTCAAGTCGATAACCCAATGCATCTGGACCGTATCCGCGAACTCGAAGCCGAGGTGGGCCTAATCAGCGGTCTGCGAACCCAGATCAGCTCGCTGCAATCAGCACCTGCACGAGTCGTTGAACGGATCGTTGATCGCCCGGTCGATCGGATTGTCGAGCGCGTGGTCGAGAAAATCGTTGACCGTCCGGTTGATCGGATCATCGAAAAAGTGGTCAATGTTC
>JANORY010000278.1:0-3241 GCA_031415535.1 Burkholderiales bacterium
CGCGCGTGTTGGCGATGTTGCCCGGACAAACGCTGACCGAGCTCTATTCGTACACCATCAATGATGGCCAGGGCGGGCTTGCCACCACAACGCTGACGATCACCATTCGCGGTGTGTTTGATCCACAGGAAGGCCAGGACAAGACCTTCGTGCTGCAGGAAGACACGGCGCAGCCCTTGAGCGCCGCTGACTTCGGATTCTCTGACCCTGATCTGGGCGACACGATGCAGGCCTTGCGCATTGACAGCTTGCCAGCCTCAGGCAGCTTGCTGTTGAATGGTGTACCGGTCAGCCTGGGGCAGATCATTGCCTTTGGCCAGCTCGGCAATCTGAGCTTCCTGCCGGCACGCGATGCCAACGATCAGAATATGGCCGCATCGCCGCAATTCCGATTCTCGGTGCAAGACAGCGCTGGCCTGTTTGATCTGCTGCCGAACACGATCAACTTCCTGATCAACCCGGTAAACGATCCGCCGACGGCACCGTCCTTGACCACCACCATTGATGGTTCGGCGGTGCTGGGTTCGGCCGTGTCTAACGTGCTGGGTCTGGGTGCTGCCACCGATCCTGATCGGCCGGTCCAAACCTTGACGGTGCGGATCAATTCAGTGCCCGATGCCATCGGCGGCGCATTCTATTTGCCCGATGGTACCGCGCTGCAACCGGGCATGAGCCTGACGCCGGAGCAGTTGCAGAATCTGAGTTTTGTGCCGAATCTGGCCAACCCAAATCCAGCGTCTCCCGTCAATGGATTGATCGCCGCCGGCGCGTTGTTGTTCACCGTGCAGGACGGTAACGGTGGTGCGGCCGATGGCGTCATCAATATTAATGTTCGGCCGGTTGCGCCGGCGCAAACGCCGGCCGGATTTCCGCACACACCGGTGGCTGTTGCATCCGTCGTGCCGCTTTCGCCCTTGAGTGCCGACACGGCACCGGCGTCGTCTTCGACGACGGTCAATTCGGACACGCCGCGCGCGGGTTCTGGCGAATTTGTGCGAACACTGCTGGCCAATCAGCGCTCGAACCGACAGTTCGATGCCTTGAACCTCTCGATACCGCGAACCGTCAGTGAGTTTGAGGCTTTTCGGATCGACACGGCGCAGGCGGCCAAGCCAACGACCGCCAAGAATTCGGTTGAGGAGAAGGCGGATGCCGTACAGAACTCCAGCGCCAAGGCCAGCGCCGACGATTGCGCCGATACGCGAGTCAAGTCGCCGGCTGTCAAACCCAAGGCTATCCGGCCGAGTGTGTTCGTGTCGAGAGACAGCAGTCTGTTACCGAAGCCGAAGAACTTCTCCGAGCAACTGAACCATGCTCAGAAGCGATTCAAGCCGCCGGTGAAATTACCGGCGCGGCGCGACGCACAGACGGCGTGTTGAAGCCATTCTATGTTCAGATACGTATGGGCCGGCAATCAAGGTTTTGACACCTGTTGCCCGCTTTTGCGGTCAATGAATCGATTGCAAAACGATGCAATTAAAGCGACAATTGACGCCGAATATGCATCAATCCTTGCCCTCCCTGCTGTTCCCTGAATACGGCGCCGCGTACTCGGGCTTTTGCTGCTTCGACCCGACGAGGCCTTGCATGGGCGTGAAATTGCGCGTCGAACAGGGTTGGCTGCGGGCACCATCACTCGCGAGCTTACGAGGCTTGCGGAAGTGGGTTTGCTGAAACGTGAAAAGCGTGGCAACCAGCAGTTGTATAGCGCTGACACCGCCGGGCCGATCTTCGCGGAACTCGCCAGTATCTTACGCAAGACCTCTGGCATGTCCGACATATTGATTCAAGCGCTCGCGCCAGTTGCTCCGAAACTTCGTCTGGCATTCGTGTTCGGATCAGTAGCACACGGGCGCGAAACCGCCGGCAGCGATATCGACTTGATGTTGATCGGCGACGCGAGCTTCCGAGAGCTTGTGGAACTTCTCTTTCCGGTTCAAGCCACGCTCGGCCGCGAGATCAATCCGAACGTGTATTCAGCAATCGAGTTTTCAGTAAAGGCGCGAGTCGAACCGTTTCTCGCCGACGTGCTGAGCAAGCCAAAGATTTATTTGATCGGGAACGCCCATGACCTTGAAGAATTTGCTGGGCATCAGCCTTGACGCTGTGGCCGCCGACAAGCGGTCGGTGGCAATGCTGATCGCCGCTGCCGAACGCAATATCGCCGACGCCCAACTCGAGGGGCTGAGCACCGAAAACCAGTTTGACGCGTCCTACAAGGCGATCATGCAGATGGCAACGATGGCGTGAATGCTAATGGCTATCGAACCCTCAAGAGCAAGCCCGGACACCACCAGACCGCGATCCAGACACTGTCATTGACTGTGGCGCTCCCGCAGTCGAAGGTGATCGTTCTTGACGCCCTGCGCAAACAACGCAATCTTGCTGACTACTCTGGTGAACTGGTGTCCGAGTCGGTGGCTGCGGAGGGATTGGCGAGTGCGAAGGAATTGCTGGCTCACGTCACGACTTGGCTCAAGGCGAACCGGCCCGAACTGCTGTGATGGTGGGCTGGAACCTGACTGAACGGCCGGTGGGCCGCACGCTATGCAATAAGTGCTGGCCGCCGATTGCAGCGCGCCGAATTTCTCAGGTTTGATCCGTTTGCCTCGGGGGGAACGTTGATCCGCTCCATGGTTCCGTTGTGATCAGATTCGGTCGTTGCGCCGCGCTGGACATCGGAACTTCAAACTGATTTTTAGTACTCCCCGTCGGGATGTTTTGCACTTGCTTGATCAGGGAAAGCAAACCAGAGTCGACTCGCTCGTTGAGCGGCGGCATCTGTTGAAACAACTGGCCGTCCTCCGGGCGCAGAGAATACGCGAGAATTGCATCGAGAAGACCGGTTTGCATGAACACTCCAATTTTGAAGAATTGTATCTTGGATATGGAACTCAGGGCGGTGTTTTTCCACTAGAACTGACGGTCGGCAGCAGTAGCAGTTTGATCAACGATGGTGCCGCCGTCTGGATGACGTCTTGAATCTCGCGAACGCGAAACGTGCTCACTCTAGTATCGGCTTGGGCATCATACAACGACGTGAGTCCAGTGCCGGCGGAATCTGACGCAAAGGCAATCACGCCGATGGTTTCCGGGCTAGACGGCAAGTCGGCCGCTCTCACGAGATCACCGCTTGATTGCGCGTTGCGCATACGCTCCCACGACGCAGGGTGGTACACGGGAATCGCAAGCACGGCCTGGATACCCAACTCGGAGGCGATCGCAAAAAAAGGCGAGCCAC
>JANORY010000279.1:0-2255 GCA_031415535.1 Burkholderiales bacterium
ATTGCCGTGCAAATGGTTTTGAATCTGGTCGAGCCGCAGTCCTCCGGTATTGGCGGTGGTGCCTTCATGCTGCATTACAAGAACTCCGAAAACAAACTGGTCGCCTTTGATGGTCGCGAGACAGCGCCGGCGGCAGCGACCGGCAATCAGTTTTTGAACCCGACCACTGGCGTGGCCCTGTCGTTTGCAAGCGCAGTGAATGGTGGTTTGTCAGTCGGAACGCCAGGGGCCGTCCGAATGTTGGAAGACGCCCATAAGAAATACGGCAAGTTGCCCTGGAAAGATCTGTTTGCACCCGCCATCAAATTGTCGACCGACGGTTTTCCGATTTCGGCCCGCCTGTTCACCTTGCTCAGCGGCAGCACCGATCTGCGTACCCAGCAACCTGCGTCCGGCTACTTTTATCAAAACGACCCGGCGGACGCCACCAAGTTGGTGCCCAAGCCGGTCGGCACGCTGCTGAAGAATCCTGAACTTGCGGCCAGTTTGGAGACGATTGCCAATGGCGGCGCGGCGGCCTTTTACACCGGACCCCTGGCGCAGGCCATTGTCAATAAGGTCACCAGCCACCCGACCAATCCTGGTCGTTTGACGATGGCCGACATGGCTGCTTATCAGGCCAAGGAGCGCGAAGCAGTCTGTGGTATCTACCGGGTGAAGCTGCGAATCTGCGGCATGCCAATGCCCAGCTCGGGCGGCACCACCGTTGCCATGATCATGGGCATGCTTGATCAGTTCGATGTGGCCGCGCTCAAGCCAAACACGGTCGAGTCGGTGCACCTGATTGCTGAGGCGCAGCGTCTGGCCTATGCGGATCGTGCGGTGTACATGGCCGACAGTGACTTTATCAACGTGCCGGTGGCCGGCCTACTCAAACCCACCTATATCAAGGCTCGCTCGGCGCTGATCGATCCGGCCAGATCCATGGGCGTGCCGAAAGTCGGCGTGCCCGACGGACTGGTGACCGCCTTTGGTGTCGATAACTCGCTGAGCCTGCCGTCAACCAGCCACCTGTCAATCATTGATGTCGACGGTAATGCGGTGTCGATGACTACCACCATCGAGAATGGCTTCGGCAGCCTGCAAATGATCGGCGGTTTTCTATTGAATAATCAATTAACCGATTTTTCGTTTGCGCCGAAAGACGCGGCGGGCAACGACATTGCCAATCGGGTGCAACCCGGCAAACGTCCGCGCAGTTCGATGTCGCCGACCATTGTGTTTAATGACAAAAACGAAATCGAGATCATCGTCGGCTCGCCTGGCGGCAGCAATATTATTCAGTACGTGGTCAAGTCGCTGGTCGGCGTCATTGACTGGAAGCTGAACATTCAACAGGCCATCAATCTGCCGAACTTCGGTGCCCAAACTTCGGCAACCACCTCGCTGGAGCGCCTCACCACCGCCGCCGATCTGAAGACTGGTCTGGAAGCCAAGGGACACACCATTTCGGTAGTGGATATCAATAGCGGCCTGCACGGCATTACGTTCAATGGCCGGCGTGCGGACGGCAACTTCGGCGCATTTTCGCAGGCGGTTGACGCCAGGTGGGCGGGCGGTGCAGATCCGCGACGTGAGGGGATTGCGGCGGGGAACTGAACCTTACGTTCAACGTTACGTTCAGATTCGCGCGGACTCGAGGTCGGCGTTGAAGCGGGCACTGGGTCGCATCACCGCTTCAACCAAGTTTGGTTTGGGCTGGTAGTAACCGCCAATATCGACTGGCTTGCCCTGAGCTTGATTGAGTTCTCCGAGAATCTTCAACTCGTGCTCGGCCAAGGACTTTGCCAGTGGCGTGAAATGAGCCTGCAGTTCCAGGTCGTCCGCCTGAGCCGCGAGCGCCTGGGCCCAATACAGTGCCAGGTAAAAGTGGCTGCCGCGATTATCCAATTCGCCAGTCTTGGTTGACGGCCCTTTGTTATTGTCGAGCAGCATCCCGGTGGCCTCGTCCATGGTTTTGGCCAGAATTTTTGCCTTGTTGTTACCGGTCTTGATGCCGAGGTCTTCTAGCGCCACCGCAATAGCCAGAAACTCGCCGAGTGAATCCCAGCGCAAATGGTTTTCCTCGACCAACTGTTTGACGTGTTTGGGTGCCGAACCGCCGGCACCGGTTTCGAACATCCCGCCGCCGGCCATCAAAGGCACAATGGACAGCATCTTGGCGCTGGTGCCCAGTTCCATGATCGGAAACAGGTCGGTCAGGTAGTCGCGCAGGATGTTGCCCGTCACCGAGATGGTGTCCAGCCCGCGCACGA
>JANORY010000280.1:0-1471 GCA_031415535.1 Burkholderiales bacterium
CCTTTTTCAGATCCTCGAGTACATAAGCTGCCAGCGGCAACACCGCGTGTAATGGCGTGTTGCTTAAGGCAGTCATGACTGAAAGTCGAACCGGTAAAAACCGCGCGCGACTTGGCGCGGTTTACGGGTCGAGTCGATGAATTCGAATTTCATCGGCGCAATGCTAAATCAGTTTTCGATCAAATCAAAGAACTGATAGCGGAGTGGATCAACCCTTGGGTTCGAAACGCAAAATCAAGCTGAAAATTCACGCCGCAGATTCACGCCGCAGATTCAAACCGGAAATCAGGCTGGAACGGTGATCGCGTCGGCCAGACTTTGATCCGGAACGTTGATCTGTCCGATGGCATGATCAACGCTGCTGCGCTTCTCGACGATCTTCGCCTTGCCACTGGCAAAGAGCGCAGCGAATTGACCCGAATCGAGTGATCGGGCCTCATCTGGAAAACGGCTCAAAATATAAAGTTTCTGTGACGGGCTGACCCAGGCGAGTTTGTATTGCTTGATTTCACCGTTATCGTCGACTTCGATCAGATCGCCGCGTTGCACCTCGGCGACCGCGCGGCTTAGCCCGGCTTTGGGATCAATCGTCGGAATCGGTTTGGCATCAACCGCGCGCGGCGGTGTGTACATGATCGATCCATCCGAGCGCATTCGAACCCGCGAGAGTCCGCGCTCGGCTACCGTTTGCACCGGCTTGGCCTGTTTGGCCGATTCGATTGCCTTGGTATGAATTCGCAGCAACTCGTTAAAGAACGACTCACGTTCGTCCTTCGGGATTTCCACTGGCTTCAGGCCGCGCATCAATCCGGTAATTAACTTGGGCAGCAATGCGGCGAGCTTTGGAATCTCGGCCGGCACCTTCGGCACGACGCTCCAAATCAGCGCCTCGGCGATCTTCAAGCTATCAGCAACGTTCATCGCGTCGGCCTGCACGGCCGTACCCGCTGCGGCAATCGCATCGGACCACCAGGTCACCAAAAACTCCTTGATAAAGGCCGGTGTCGACTCGTCGATTCGCTCGCCCAGCATGTTCTTGGCACGCTCGCGGGCAGCGGCCCGGGCTTCGATCTGTTCGGCTGCTTCGGTCATATCGGACAGCCGCGAATCGCGCCGGCTGGCCTCACTGGCAACCGTATCGTCGAGCTTGACCAGGGCCTCATCAAACACGACCAGATCACTGTCGAAATTCACCAGTATCCAATCGATCAGGCTTTCCAGACCGGTGACAATCGCACCGTCCAATGCCAGATCGGTATCCGGGTCAGAGGCCACCTCGGAAATCCGATCAATCAGACGACGCATCGGATGCTGGCGACGGGCAAAGAAGCTGCGATCGAGCAGCGCGGCCTTGATCGCGACAATTTGCAAACGCAGCAACTGCTGTTTGGCGATATCGGCAAGGTGCCGGTCAGCGACGATGTAATCAAACACCATCGAAACGAAGTCAACCGTCAATTGATCCAGCGGA
>JANORY010000281.1:0-1417 GCA_031415535.1 Burkholderiales bacterium
TTCGAGAACTGCCTGACCCATCGGCGCAAAGACACCGCCGGTGCGAGTCTCATTGCCGACACCATAAACTTCGCGCGCAATGTCCGCTGGCAGGTAAGCCGAATATACCCCCGAAGTAGCGCCGATCATCGCGCACCAGCCGGCCGACGCATCGGCACTTGCCAGGGCCTCAATCGCCTGGAGAAACACCGCCGGCGGGCATTCGAGTCCACCGATTGCGGCCGGTCGCAACATGCGATACACACCGATGGCGGAAAGGCTGTCGGCCAGATCCGACGGCATGCGACGCGCCTGCTCCATTTCGTCGGCCCGCGCCTTGATCGTCGGCGACAGCGAGCGTGCCCGCTCGATTACGTCAGCGTCTTCAATCAGTGCGCTCACGCCTAATCCGCTCATGCTCAATCCTCCACACTGCCCACTTGCACAATACGACGACCAAAACGCTCACCGGCGAACAATCCGATAAAAGCCTCCGGCATTCGCTCAATACCTTCGTAGCGTTCTTCTTTCCAGGCGAACTGGCGCTGCAAGATCCAATCGGCAATCTGATTTTGGGCCGTTGAAAATTGCTTGCGGTCATCGAACACCAGGATACCTTCCATGCGCAGGCGTTTGGCAATGAAGTGTCGTGTGTTGAACAAGCCGGGCATTTCATCGGCACTACGGTTGTAGTCAGCGACTTGGCCGGAAATGACGATCCGGGCGTGCGGACGCAGCAAGGGAATGGCGATGTCGATCAGCGTATTGCCAACGTTATCAAACAGTATGTCGTAACCATCCGGTGAGGCCGCCTGCAACTGCGCTTGCAATTGCGCGACATATTGGTCGTCGTTGCTGCTCGCCGCTCGAACTGATTTGTAGTCGATCGCATGATCAAAATGCGCTTCGTCCTTGAGCCACTTGCATTTCGCGACGCCACCGGCAATACCGACTACGTTAGTCGCGCCAAAACGCCGCGCGATCTGGCCCGCCGAAGCACCCACCGGGCCGGCCGCCGACGAGACCAGCACCCGGACACCTTCGGCGACCGCGCCAATTCGGGTCATACCGAACCAAGCCGTCATGCCAGGAATGCCCAACACACCGATCCAGGCCGATAGCGGCACGCCGGGCCCACCCTTGGCGGCGGCAAGACCCGACTCGACCCATTTCGGATCGAGTTTCTGAAAGTAACCTCGGCCGTCGGACACTTGATACTGTGACCAACCGGAGGCATGAACCAGCCAGTCGCCGACCACAAACCCCGGATGCTTGCTGTGCTTCACCTGGCCGAGCGCAAATGACGAAATCATTTCGCCTGCCTTCAACGGCGTGGTGTAGCTAACCCCCGGCGAGAGTCGAGAACGAGTGCCCGGATCGACCGAACAAAAGACGTTACGGATCAGGAATTGCCCGTCGATCAGTGCCGGCAGTTGAA
>JANORY010000282.1:0-1685 GCA_031415535.1 Burkholderiales bacterium
GTGAGGTAACCGTCCTTGTCCACCAGGAACTGGCCATCGCGCGAGAAGCTGATGATGCCGTTGTTCGACATGCGAAAGAACCCGCCGCCGTTGACCGCCAAGTCCAGCGGGTTGTTGGTCGTGGTCAGGTTGCCTTGCGTGAACTGCTGGGCGACCGTCGCAATCTTGGTGCCGATTCCGATCGCGTTCGCGCCGGTGCCGGTCAGCGAATTGGCGAACACGTCGGCAAATTGTGCCGTCGATTCCTTGAAGCCGACCGTGTTGGAGTTGGCGATATTGTTGCCGATGACGTCCAGGCCCTTTGCCGCCGCGTTCAGACCGCTCAAACCCTGCTCGAAAGCCATGCCTGTCTCCTTCTTCTCAATTACAGGAATCGTTTGATGTCGGTGAGACCGACGCTGCCCATGCCGGAGAGCTGCAACGCGATGCTGCCGTCTGCTGCAGTTCCCACCGACTCTACCCTGGCGCTCACCAGCGGCGTGGCGGTCACGGCGGCATTACCCGCGCTGGCCCGTGCCGACATAACGTAGGCGCCCGGCGGCAACGGTTGGCCGGCGCTGTCCAAGCCGTTCCACTCCAACGTCATGACACCCCTGGTCTGCGCACCGCTGCTGATGCTGTCGACGAGATTTCCGGACGCATCGGTGATGGTGATGGTCATGCCGTCGACGGACTGGGGCAGATCAACGCCGAGTTTCACCGCCTGCCCGGCAAAGGCCAATTGCTTTCCGGAGACCAGCACGTCGCGACCGACCAGCGTGGCCGCCTGCAGCGATTGCTGGGCTGCCGAGGCTGCCGCCATCTGTGTGAGGGTCGTGTTCAGGTTCTCGATACCGTTCACCGTGCTCAGTTGCGCCAATTGCGAGGTGACCTCGGCGTTGTCCATCGGGTTGAGCGGGTCCTGGTTCTGCATCTGCGTCACCAGTAACTTGAGGAAGCGGTCCTGATTGCTCAGCTTGGCGTTGGAGGTCGCCTGGCTGGCACTGGAAGTACCGAGCATGCTTTGCAGTTCTTGAATAGTGGTCACGATTTGTCCTCGAAAAATTACTGGCCGATGGTAAGCGTCTTCATCAGCAGGGATTTCGCGGTGTTCAGCGTTTCCACGTTGTTCTGGTAGGCGCGCGAGGCCGAGATCATGTTCACCATTTCCTCGACCACGTTGACGTTGGGCATGGTGACGTTGCCATTGGCGTCGGCCATCGGATGGTTCGGCTGGTACACCTGTTTCATCGGCGCGGGGTCTTCCACCACGCCGTTGACGCGCACCCCGGCGTTCCCGGCGCCTTCCATCATTACGGTGGAGAACACCACCTGTTTCGCCTTGTACGGTTTGCCGTCGGGGCCGGTGGCGCTGTCGGCGTTGGCCAGGTTGCTCGCCACCACGTTCAGGCGCTGCGACTGCGCGGTCATCGCCGAGCCGGCGACATCGAATACCTTGAGAAGAGAAGTCATGATCGATTACCCCTGGATGGCCGCGAGCATCATGCGGATCTGGTTGTTGATCACCGTAACGTTGGCCTCGAAGCGCACCGCGTTCTCCGCGAACTGCGCGCGCTCCACATCCATGTCCACCGTGTTGCCGTCGACGCTGGGCTGGATCACCGATCGGTACAGCAGTTCCGGCTGCGGCGCGACGGGTGCGCCGGAAAAAGGCTCGCTCTTGGGCGGCGGTGCCACGGCGGCGG
>JANORY010000283.1:0-1146 GCA_031415535.1 Burkholderiales bacterium
CGTCGCCACGCCATGCTGGCCCGCGCCGGTTTCGGCGATGATGCGCGTTTTGCGGAGTTTTTGGGCGAGCAAAATCTGGCCGACGGTGTTGTTTATTTTGTGTGCGCCGGTGTGGCAGAGGTCTTCCCGTTTCAAAAAAACGCGCGTTCCATATCTTTTGGAAAGCCGTTGCGCCTCAAAAAGCGGCGTGGGCCGCCCGACATAATTTTTGAGCAACTCGCGGAAATCGCGCTGAAAATCAGCCGATTCGAGGATTTCGAGATAGCTGTTTTGCAATTCCTCGACGTTCGGCTGGAGCATTTCAGGGACAAACGCGCCGCCGAATTTTCCAAAAAACCCCGCGTCGTTCACCTGCAACCCGTCGTGCGGTGCGTCGCCGCGCAATTGTTGTTTGAAACGGGCAACCGCCGCCACATTTTTCAGCCCCGGCGCGTCTTCAAATCTCGAATTGATGTCCACCCCCACCAATTTCGGATGACCGATTTGAGCTATTTTTCGGGCATCGCCGGGCGAGATGCCGCCGCTCAAAAAGAAGGGCGTTTCGCCCCGATAATTTTTCAAAACGCCCCAATCGAACGCCTGCCCATTGCCGCCCGCCTCGTCTCCTTTGGTGTCGAAAAGGAAAAAATCAGCGGTGCCTTCGTATTTCCCGGTTTCAAAAAAATCAAACCCGGGGCCGACCGAAAACGCCTTGAAAACCTGCAATCCATTGATTTTCAATAATTTACAAACCTCCGGCGGCTCGCTTCCATGAAGCTGAACGACATCGAGGCCGTGTTTTTGAGCGGTTTCCAAAATGCCTTCCGGCGAAGCGTTGACAAACACGCCGACCTTTTTCACGCCAAAAATTTTGGTTGAAAACGCCGGGTCGAGCACGTCAGTCGCGTCGCGTTTCGATTTTTCGTAAAACACAAAGCCCACAAAATCGGGTTGCAATTCGAGCATTCGCTCAATGTTTTGCGCGTCGCGGAGGCCGCAAATTTTCAGTTTCATGGCGGTCAATTTGATTGAAAAGGAACGGTTTGGGTGGCTCGCAAGGCGGCGAGGTTTTCCAAAAATTGAGTGCAGGCCAACTCTGGCGTGGCTGTTTTCATAAAAAGTTCGCCGATGAGCAAGCCATCGAAGCCTGCCGCGAGCAACCGCGCC
>JANORY010000284.1:0-1875 GCA_031415535.1 Burkholderiales bacterium
AAAACTCAACGGGCAAACCGAAAACACCGCGCTCATTTCTGAAAGAGACCAGCAAATTGCCGCCCTGGCCAATGCCCTCACCCACCCGAACTGGCGGTTGCAATGGATTTTGAACGGCATCAGAATCATGGAATGGAGGCCCGTAGCCGACCAGTTGAAACTGCTGGAAGCCGCCTAATTTGAATCGGCAGCCTTTTTGTTTTACATCGGCTGTCGCAAAACCGGGAGACCCTGACGCAGCGGTTTTTGACTACTTTTGCTAAAAAAAAGAGTTTTCCATGCAAAATTTGACTCGCATCACCTTCAACCCCCACGTTATGGGAGGCAAACCATGCATTCGCGGCCTCCGCGTGACCGTCGGAATGATTGTCGAACTGGTCGCCGCCGGGCATTCAACCGAGCGGATTTTGCAGGGCTATCCCTACCTCGAAGCCGACGATATTCGCGAAGCCCTGCTTTTTGCGGCCTGGCGTTCGCAGGAAATTGACCTGCCGCTCAATCCTTCGATGGCCGCTGCCGCATGAACATTCTGCTCGATATGAATGCCTCACCCGAATGGGCTGAACCGTTTCAAAACGCCGGTTTTGGCTGCCAGCATTGGTCAAAAATTGGCGACCCGAAGGCTGCGGACGATTTCATTTTTCAATGGGCTGCACAAAACGCATTTGTCATTTACACACATGACCTCGATTTTGGTGCGATTCTGGCCGCCACAAATGCCCGTTTTCCGAGCGTGATTCAAATTCGTTCCCAAAAATTTTTTCCGGATGATCCCGAATCGGTCCTGCGAATCATTCATTTTCTGCTCGAATTTGAGGCAATTCTGGCCACCGGTGCGCTGGTCAGCATTGACGAAGTGAGCGCACGGGTTCGCATTTTGCCAATCCACTCCATCTGATTGGCCAAACAAACGATACCGCCTCCATGCTCCCGACAAAAAAAATTCATCCGAAAGAGAAGCCGAAACTTCACCCGCGAAACCGCCACCGCGAACGATACGATTTCGACCTCCTGAAAAACGCCTGCCCCGATTTGGTGCCGTTCGTTCAGCCGAATTTGCATGGCGACGAATCCATCGATTTTGCCAATCCGGAAGCCGTCATAATGCTCAATCGCGCCCTGCTCATCGGCTATTACGGCCTCACTTTTTGGGATATCCCGACAGGATTTTTAACGCCTCCGATACCGGGCCGCGCGGATTATATTCATCATGTTGCCGACTTGCTTTGCTCTTATAATTATGGAAAAATTCCGCTCGGCCCGACCGTTCGTTGCCTCGATATCGGCACGGGCGCGAACCTCATTTATCCGATTGTCGGCCACCACGAATATGGCTGGTCGTTCATCGGCTCGGACATCGACCCCGTTTCTGTCAAATCGGCCAATGAAATCATTGCCCAAAATGGGGTTTTGAAAGGGGCTGTCGAGGTTCGTTTCCAGCCAAACTGGAAAGCAATTTTTTATGGCATTATTGAAAATGAAGAGATTGTGGATTTAGTGATTTGCAATCCGCCTTTTCATTCCTCGTTGGAAGAAGCACAGGCCGCAAATCTCCGTAAAGTGAATAACCTCGGCCTCGAAAAAACGACCGAGCCGACCCTCAATTTTGGCGGCCAGGGCGGCGAATTATGGTGCGTTGGCGGAGAAGAAAAATTCGTCTCCCAGATGATTCAACAGAGCCGACATTTCAGTAAAAACTGCTTCTGGTTTTCGTCGCTGATTTCAAAACAGGCGACGCTCAAACCTGCGTACGAAGCCCTCAAAATGGCCGGCACTTTTGAGGTAAAAACCATTCCGATGGGCCAGGGCCAGAAAACAAGCCGCCTCCTGGCCTGGACTTTTCTGAAAAAAGAAGAGCAAAAAATCTGGCGAAAC
>JANORY010000285.1:0-2797 GCA_031415535.1 Burkholderiales bacterium
GACAGTATGACCGATCAAGTCTCTTTTTCCAACCAGTTGCAAGTAGCGTTCGTTGGCGTATTCATACCGCTGCTCGCGACCCGCCAGGACACAGACGAAACCAGGTGATTGATTGAACAAAGAACGCCAACGGGACTCGGCAGCGCGCAGGCGTTGCTCCGACAGCACCTGTGCCGTGGTCTCGGTACACAGCACAAGAACACCTCCGATATCTCCGGGGGATGTCTCGTCATAACTCGGGCCATAACTATAGGTCCAATAGGTAGTGTCTAAGCGACCGTGTCGGTGCAGCGGAACCAACTGATTTTCGTGCCAAGTTGCGGCGGCGCCGCCGCTCATTACCTGTTCGATTTGAGGACCGATGATGCCCCAGGTTTCGGCCCACGCTTCCAAGCCCGGTTTACCCAGAATCGAGGGATGTTTTTCAGGTCCAAGGGAACGGCTGAACGCGTCGTTATAGAAGCACAGATACGCGGAACCCCAAAACAGAAAGACCGGATGATTAGTGGTGAGGAGTATTCGCAATGCGGTACACACCTTCCGACGGCCGAATTCTTGTGCAATTGAAGGCCGAAATGGAGCAAGCAAATCTGGTGATTTCTGACTCGGGCATTGGCATTTCAGCGCAAATGTTACCCAGAATATTCGATTTGTTCGTACAGGGTGATCGCGGCATCGATCGCGGACAAGGAGGCCTTGGCATCGGCCTGACCTTGGTAAAGCGGCTGGTCGAATTGCATGGTGGTAGTGTTCATGCGGCCAGCCCGGGTCCGGGCTTGGGCAGTACATTTACGGTGCGTTATCCGCGCACTCCCGCTCCGCTTTTGTCTATGCCCAAACGAAGCGCTTTCAAAGGCGGGCGGCGGGTGCGTGTACTGCTCGTCGAGGACAACGATGGTTCGCGCGTCACGTTGCGTACCGTCCTGCAATTGGCTGCTCATGAAGTTGTCGAGGAGGTTAACGGTGTCGATGGCTTGAATACGGCTCTGGCGACGAAACCAGAAGTCGTCGTGCTGGACATTGGCCTGCCGCGCATGAGCGGCTACGAAGTTGCCATGCGTATTCGTGAGCATTCGGCAGACCGGTCGATGCAGACCGGCTGCTCTATGAAATCGAGTCCCTGACCCGAGCGGCGTGAAGCTTGGCGAGTGGCACGCCAAGATGCGATGATTGACGGGCGATGACCGCATGGGCGTGTGCGAAATCGGACAGCGTTCCAGGGGCCGAACGTTTTAGAAATTCAGCCATGGAAACAATTGCGGCCAGTGGACTTCGTAGTTCATGTCCAAGCATAGCCAGGAACTCGTCCTTGCGGCGATCCGCTTCTTCAAGTTTTTGAGTGTGTTCTGCCAGAGCCAACTCGGTCTGCTTGAGTGCGGTGATGTCGATATGCGCCCCGACCATGCGTAGTGGCTTACCCTGCGCATCGCGCTCGATTTCAGCCACCGCTGAAATCCATCGGACGTCCCCATTTGGGGTGAATACTCGGTACTCGGAAACGTACTCGTTGCCGTCCCCCGACACCGCGTCACGGAATCATCGATCGGCGCGGTCTCGATCGTCCGGATGAAGACGTCGCAGCCACGCTTTATGAGGTTCATCGATAGCGCCGCTCGGCAATCCGTGCAGCTTCAGGTACTCGGGTGAGCTGTATTTGTGAAAGCCATTCGGGTCGACTTCGAAACCTCCCACTCGCCCGATCCGCTGTACCCGAGCAAGTTCAAGCTCGCGTTCGCGCAGCAGGTCGATTGCGCGCTGTTGTTCGGTGACATCCTGCCAGACCGCATATCCAAGCACCCGTTCGTTAAGAACAATAGTTTGAACTTTAACTTCAACAATGCGGCTCGAACCATCGGCGGCGCGCTGACGGGTTCTGAATTGTTGGGGTGCCGAATGGGCGGTCAGCGCACGCCTGGCCGTTCGAAGCTCGTCGTCACTGCGGTCGAGATCAATGTCGCACACGCGCAGCTTCAAGAACATCTCGCGCGAGTATCCTAACGATTGACAGGCCGCTTCATTGACTTCGACGAAACCGTCATCTGCAGGATCGAATAGCACCGCGCCTACCGGAAGCGCGTTGAACAAGGTCCAGAAAGAACGAGTTGACGCGTGCATTCGAACTAAGCTTTTATCGACGCCAACTCAATTTTCTTGATACTGCCTGCAGCGTTGCCAGTGAGCCGAGGGATCGCTCAATAACGACGACCGCGAGCCAGTGTTGCTGCGCGAATCGACGAAGCACCACGGGCAGGGTAGATTGCGTGACTCGCTCGCGGCCGCTCGAAATGTCGTTGCAAATTGGACGGCTGTGTACAGGGATTTACCCTCCCGCAACACAACTTTGACCTGCTGCCGCAGTGCAGCAAGCTCAGGCGATTGAGTTGGCATAGGTGCGTCTCTGAATAATTCGCGATGGAGAAATGAAATCATAGAGCGTTACGGTTGGTAGATCAAATTTCCTGCACACCGGCACCTTTCACCCTTCACCCTACCCTTGGCGACCTCAAAAGAACTCTGCTAAAGTCACATTAACGTTCACCGCTCACGGTACGAGGGTCGTGGCTGTACAGGCGTCGCCCGCCAGACCAATCCAAGCAACGCCGCCTGTGGCTTTTAAATGACCTACTGCGACAGAGCGGATATGCGAATTCGAACAATCCTAATGCTCTTGACGTCAGCCGTGCTGGTGCCCGGCTTTCTGGCCGCTGGAATCGCGGTCACCAAGGTGCGGGAGAGCGAGCGCCAGGCTGCACTCAAGGGCCTACAGGAAACCGTTCGTGCGACCGCTCTGCTGGTC
>JANORY010000286.1:0-4222 GCA_031415535.1 Burkholderiales bacterium
AGCCGGCCAGCAGCGTCAGCGGTCGCGACGCCCCTTGGGATGTGCCAGTGCATGTGATCACGTCCAATCCAGAATTGATCAAACGCCTGCAGGTCGCCGGCTTGCAGCCCGGCCTTGAGCCGAAGCGGCCGATCTTCGGCCAAATGCATGAATTCACGCAGGCCTTGCTGGACGTGTTCGACAGCCGCGCTTCGTCAGGCAGCCGTTAACAAAAACAGCGCTTGTGCGCCGATTGAAACTGCTCCCGAAGTAGCGAGTAGGAAACCCCTTAGCCAAAGTTCGGTCGGCGCCAACACTGGACAGAGGGGGAATCACTTGTTTTGGCCCAAACTTTAACGTTGCTATAATTAACCTAATCGGGTAATATCAGCCGTGGAAAAAAGCACCCCTCACTGTAAGCTGTCGGTTATCAGGAAGTTTGTTGAGGCCGGTCAGATTCGCACCACACAATCGGCATTGTTCGGAGCGCGCTCATTGGGGTTGGTTTCTTTGGACGACATGGTGGCAATCGTTCTGGCGCTCGCAGCGAAAGACTTCTACAAAAGCATGACTGCTCAAGAGAATCACCGGGTTTGGCAAGATGTCTATCGGCCCATGACGGTCGTGGGGCAGTTGTACATCAAGCTGACGGTAATCGATGATGTGCTGATCGTTTCGTTTAAGGAATTGTAATCGTGACCCAAATCTGCGGTGCTTGTGGTTCTGGCGAAGTGAAGCGTGCAACGCGCAGCCTGAAATATACGTATAAGGGTCGGGTAGTTTCGATTCCTCGGGTGACCGGAGATTTTTGCGGTCATTGTGACGAAGTGTCGATGGACCTTGACCAAGCTCAGCGTGTGAACGCGTTATGCGCCGAGTTCGAGAAGTCAGTTAATTCAATCGGAGGCAATCCAGACTTTATTCGCAACGTCCGAAAAAAATTGAAACTTGATCAGCGCGAGGCCGCAACGATCTTCGGCGGCGGCGCAAACGCGTTTTCGCGATACGAGACCGGTAAGGCACAGCCACCCGTTGCATTAGTGAAACTGCTTCAGGTGCTTGATCGGCATCCGAAATTACTTGCTGAGGTTCGAGGTGGCTGATCGGCCCTGGTGCGCTCACCAAATTTTGGCGGCGGTTCGGAGTTAGCGCATCTGGGTCTGTTATCGGGTTTGGATCTGAGTGATCGGTTTCGCGATGACCTGCTGCTGACCGGCAAGCGGCCGACGCTGGCGAGCTTCTTTCGCGACCGGGGCTATCAAAGCTTTGGCCTTTATCAATCGTTGAGTTGGGATTGGCCAGAGAAGGCGTTTTACGCGTATGGCATCTTCGCCGATGCCCGTGTTCTGAATTACCTGGGACCACAATTCGGTTCCTGGTGGGTGCCCGATTACGTAAAGCAACTCCGGCAGCGCGATTGTGTGCTGAGCCTGATCGGTGATCATCAACCGGCCAGCAGCGTCAGCGGACGCGACGCACCTTGGGAAGTGCCGGTACATGTAATCACGTCCAATCCGGATTTGATCAAACGCCTGCAAGTCGCGGGCTTGCAGCCCGGCCTTGAGCCGAAGCGGCCGATCTTCGGCCAAATGCATGAGTTCACGCAGGCTTTGCTTGATATGTTCGACAGCCGCGCTTCTTCAGGCAGCCGTTAATAAAAACAGCTTGTTCGAATTGTGTTTGCAGAGATACCGAAATGCCCAGGCGGATGCCCTTGTGCAATTTCTGCAGCAACCGGACTCTGCAAAGGAGCGCCTGAGCGCCGCGCTCGAGATTCTCATCCGATTTGATCTCGAAAGGCCCATCAAGAAGGGCTGCATGGCGGTCAATACGGCGGCTGAACTTTTCACCTCGGATGAAAGCGCTGCACGCATTGTTCGACAGATGTTCGTTCGTACCGAGGTCGCCTTCACGCAACTGGTTCGTGAAGGCCAAGCGGCAGGTGAATTCCGCAACGACATCGATGCGCTTTCCCTGGTAAATCTCGTGTTCACGACCGTCGTCGGGCTCCGGATCGTCGGTCTGGTCGCCGATAGTGGGCGGCTGCGTCCAGAATCTGATCAACGATGATAGCGGGCTGGGCAAGTTCGCACTGCACGCGTCCTAACGACTCCAACGACTTTCGATTCGGCCGGGCTTTCGAGCGAGGGCTTAGGCCGCGCCTGGGGGCTGTAGTGCCTGAGGCTGCTTCTCCACTTTATGCAGCGCCGCGTTGAGGCATGCCCATGTAGGGGCACTCGAACTCCAGATATTCGCAACCGGGCTGATTGACGACGGATCGTCGAGCGTTCCGACCCGCACGACGGTCAAGCTGGCTCGGCCAGTGTTGTCCGCGAACAAGTGGCTTCCACACTTTCGGCAGAACCTTCGACGGACTTGATTTCCGCTATCTGCGGCGCTGATGTACTCGCTCGGACTTCCGTGAATCTCGAGCGCGTTGGTGGGGAAGATTGCGTTGACCGTTCCATTGCCTGCAAGATGCTGGCAATCACGGCACCAACAGATTCGGGAGATGACTGGTTCAACAGTCAATCGGTAGCGGATACTGCGGCAAAGACAGCCTCCGGTGCGTTCTTGCATGAATGATCTCTCGTGGAGGGATCGGATATACCGTTGATAGCTTGGTCATCTGCAAGCGACCTGTCAAGTCCTCTGGTTCGAGCTGTCATCTGCTTCGAGCCTGATACTGGTTCGAGTCTGATATTGACGTTTGGACATCACAAGCGCATTGTTCTGCATGAAAAGTCGCACGAACATAACAATTCACATCTCATACAGGAAGAGTCTTCATGCTTGGATTGAGTCTGCCGGTCGACATCCCCTGGAAGCGAATTGCCAGCAGTGACGATTTGGCGGTTCGAGCGCCGTTTTCGGGGGTCTTGCCCAAGCGCTGGCGCTCGTCAATGGCGATTTTCGACTATCAGCCAGGCCCGGAATATCAGACCTTCGAGAATCAAATCGTCTCCTACGTCAAAGTGGTCGCGTCAATCACCGGCTTTCAACCCGATTCGAACGAAGTCGGCATCAAAGACCGCAGTGTTCGTGCGAATTTCAAGGATCGCACCGTAATCGAGCATTACGAACAGGCCGCAAGTAGCTATTACCCTTGTTACGGAGCGATCCTGGAGGTTGTCGTCACCCCGGACGGACCTGGCGTCGACCAGTTGCCGTTGGCGAGTTATCCCTACATTGCCGATTTCGAACCCAAGAAGCGGGAGCTCTATGAAGTGGTCACCGATACCGGTGAGGTGATGTCGCGCACGCTGGAAGAGGTCAACGTACATAAGGGCAGCACCACCAGCGCAGGTAGCGAACGGGTTGATTCGCTGTCGGCATCTGCGGGCGTGCAGGCCGGCGTCAAGACGCCCGATGGCAAGTCGCTCGAAGGTTCGGCGGGCGTGCAGGCAGGCAGCAGCACCAAGAACGTTGCGGGCGAGGAATTCAGCAATGTGCGGACCACTCAGTCAGACCGCGAGTCGCGAGAATTGTTTTCGCATTCAACGCAACTGACCCAGATGTATCACCAATTGAACAGCTACCACCTCGGCAGCAATCGGGCGATGTTCTATATGCTGCCGCGCCCGCATGTGGTCCAAACCGCCCAGACCTTTGTCAACGGTCCTCGGCTGATGGAAGGCATTCAAGAGTTTTTCCTGATCGTCATTCGACCGAAGTCGGTCGAAAAGCTTTGTGTCGACGCTTATCTTGAGACGGCACATCTTTCGCAGAACTTGTCCCTGACGCATGAGCAGAGCTCGGCCATGGTGGAACTGCATTTGTTTCAGCCTGCGCCGGTAGTGAGACGCACGGTGGCCGACGACAGCGACCGCTTCCCCCAGAGCGGCGCGACCACCTATCTGCCGCCCGAGGGTTGGGAGATGGACCTCGAACGCAAGGGTGCCACGCTGCCGCCTGCAACCGGGCAGACCGCTGGCTTCAAAATGGAGGCCAAATCCGGAATCAATATCACGCACGCGAATGTCAGCGCGACTCGTGACCGATTGGTGATGACCGGCACGGTCGAAGGCATTTACCGTGACAAGGTCGCCAACACCAGCGAAGAGGGGCGTCTCGATCTGATTGCCTCAGCCTTCATCCGCAAGCGGCAAGCCACGGTCGCCGCCGCCGACCAGACACTCTATCTGACCGGGCGCTCGGTCTCGAGCTGCCCGTCGGGCAAGGTGCCCGCTTCCGACTACATTGCCTGGGAAGGTCCGATTCGCAATGACACGGGTCGAAAACC
>JANORY010000287.1:0-1310 GCA_031415535.1 Burkholderiales bacterium
CATGCCGCCGCTGTTTGAATACCTGGACTCACTGGCCGCCGGCTCTGGTGCCGATCTTGGCTTGCGCACCTTTCAATTAGTCGATCAGCTTTCCGGTCGAACTCTGGGATTGCGCGCCGACTTCTCACCGCAGGTCGCACGGATTGATGCCCATTTGCTCGGCCGCAGCGGCGTCACGCGCTTGTGTTATAGCGGCTCAGTGCTGCATGCCCGACCGGCCGGACTGACGGCGACCCGCGAGCCGATTCATGCCGGGGTGGAGATCTACGGTCACGAAGGGGTCGAGGCCGATGTCGAGGTGATTGAACTGATGGTCCGGTCGATCCAATCGGCGCGTGCTGATTCAAAGGTGATGCCAATCAGGGTTGACCTATGCCATATGGGCATTGTTCCGGCGCTGTTGGCGGGTATTGATTCGATTGATGAAGATGAAATCTATCGTTTGTTGCAAACCAAGGATGCGCCGGGTTTGCGGCTCGGTTTGAACGGCGTTCCGCAAGCGTTACGACAAGCGTTGCTGGAACTGACACGTTTGCATGGATCGGCGCGTGGCCCTGCATCGGTTCTGGTCCAGGCGCGCCAGCGACTACCGCAGTTGCCAGCGCTTGGTCGAGTGTTTGATCAGCTCGAACGGCTGGTCGGATCGGCGGTCTGGGATCGGTTGCCGCAGGTTGAGTTGTTGATTGATTTCGCCGATCTGCGCAGCTATCGCTATCACAACGGAATTTCGTTTGCGGCCTATGTCGACGGCCTGCCGAGTGCCGTGGCGCGGGGCGGTCGTTACGACGGCATTGGCCGGGCATTTGGTCGGGCGCGCGCCGCCACCGGATTTTCGCTGGAGCTGCGCGAGTTGGCTGCACTCGAAGTCAATGTTGCACCCCTTCGCGCGATCCTCGCGCCTTGGTCTGATGACCCAGCGCTGCTGAGTCAAATTGCGGCGCTGCGTGCTGCCGGCCGCGTAGTGATTCAGAGTTTGCCGGGCCATGAGCCCGAATGGCAGGAGTTTGCTTGCCATGAAGAGCTGTATTTGGATGGCCAGCGATGGCTTTTAGGTTCGACTGCCCGCTGAGGCAGGGATCGAAATTTTGGATTTCACGGGCAGCATTACAGAGCGTTAAACTGAGCTATGGGCAAGAATGTAGTCATTATCGGTACCCAGTGGGGTGACGAAGGCAAAGGCAAAATCGTTGACTGGTTGACCGAAACTGCGCATGGCGTAGTGCGGTTCCAGGGCGGGCACAACGCCGGCCATACGCTGGTTATTGCGGGTAAGAAGCAGGTCCTGCGCCTCATCCCGTCCGGGGTTTTGC
>JANORY010000288.1:0-10470 GCA_031415535.1 Burkholderiales bacterium
GTCGGTGGTCGGCGCGATGATGGGTGAGCTGTCCCGTTATCCGGGCGTGCAGGGCGTCGACAACGATCTCAAGTTGAACAAACCTGAACTGAAGATGGTGATCGATCGCGATCGCGCAGCCGACGCTGGCATTCAGATCGAAGCGATCGGTCGCGCGGTCGAAACTGCGCTGGGCGGTCGGCAAGTCACCCGCTTCAAGCGGCAGGGCGAGCAATATGACGTGATGGTGCAGTTCGACCCGACCAATCGGGCTTCACCCAGCGACATTTCGAATATTTTTGTGCGCGGCCGTGGCGACGTCATGGTGCCGCTGTCCAGCTTGGTCATGGTCAAGGAAGCAGTAGCGGCCCGCGAACTCAATCATTTTGCGCAGCGCCGTGCGGTGTCGTTCACCGCCAACCTGACGCCCGGAACGTCTTTGGGCGAGGCACTGGAGGTATTTGAGGAAACCGCTCGCAAACATCTGCGACCCGGCTATGCGATCGACTACAACGGCCAGACGCGTGAATTTAAACAGTCTTCGTCGGCCTTGCTGGTGACTTTTGCGCTGGCCCTGGCATTTATCTACCTGGTATTGGCCGCCCAGTTCGAGAGCTTTATCGATCCGTTTATCATCATGTTGACCGTGCCGCTGTCGATGACCGGCGCGCTGGCGCTGCTGCAATTTACCGGTGGGACTTTAAATGTCTACAGCCAGATTGGCATGATTACGCTGGTCGGGTTGATTACCAAGCACGGCATTTTGATCGTCGAGTTTTCAAACCAGATTCGTGATTCAGGCAAGGAGTTGGTGCCGGCCGTGATTGAAGCCGCCAGCATGCGCTTGCGGCCGATTCTAATGACTACCGGCGCGATGGTGTTGGGTGCCGTGCCCCTGGCGTTCGCAACCGGTGCGGGTGCCGAAAGTCGTATTCAAATCGGCATGGTCATTGTCGGCGGCATGAGTTTCGGTACATTGCTGACGCTTTTTGTGGTGCCAACGGTCTACACACTGGTGGCAAGGCAGCGCACTGGCGCAGTATTGGTCGATAACCCGGCGGTGGCAACAAATGTTTCAGGGTTGGCCGCACCTGATCTCACCGGTTCGGCCAGCTTCGTGCCTTTGTCGCAAAGCGCTAAGTCGAGTTAACTTAGGCTTAACGGATCGTCACCAGGCCAAAGTAAGAAAGTTCTAAGTTATGTCAGCAGATACGCCGATCATACGTCAGGTAGTGCTCGATACTGAAACCACCGGGCTGTCGGTGGAAGATGGACACAGGATCATTGAAGTCGGCTGCCTGGAGATTCTGAATCGTCGGATCAGCGGCCGTCATTTGCATTTTTATGTCAATCCCGAGCGCGATATTGACGAAGGCGCGATGGCCGTGCACGGCTTGAGTCGTGAGCGATTGCGCGACGAACCGAAATTCGCCGAGATTGTTGATCGGCTGTTGGAGTTTGTTGCCGACGCCGAGATTCTGATACATAACGCACCGTTTGACATCGGCTTTCTGGACGCCGAGCTGGCGCGACTGAATCGCCCACCCTTCGTCAAACAGATTGGTTCGGTGTTGGACACACTGGCGATGGGCAGACGGCTTCACCCCGGCAAACGCAATTCGCTCGACTCCTTATGTGATCGTTACGGCGTGTCGAATTCGCACCGCAAATTGCACGGCGCCTTGCTCGATGCCGAACTGTTGGCCGATGTCTATTTGGCGATGACGCGTGGCCAGGATAGTCTCGATATCGCCGAAGAGCACCCTCATGAATCGCAGACCGGGCACGTAAGCTTGGCTGGCTTGCGGCTGCAGTTGCGCGCTATTCCCGCCAGCGATGATGAATTGCTGGCCCATCAAGCGTATCTCGCCGCGATGGCTAAAGACGCCAAGGCAGCAGTAGTTTGGACCCTAGTGTAATCCGGTCATCTTTTTTATGCCGGTTGTCGCGAAGCTTTGCTGGTTGGCCGATTCCAGCGACTTGCCCGGCGCGCTTGCGATCGCCGGGCAATTGCCGGTAGCCAGTTTTTGCAAGGCCGTTGCCAGGCGCGGTTCAAGGGGATCGCCCAGTGCGCGGGAAAGATCGCTTGAGTTGGCGCTGCAATCGGCGGCCAATCCGTTGTAGTAGTCACTGAGTCCATCGCGATTGGCTGACTTGAACGTAACAATGTTGTAGACCTTGCCGTTAAAGGCTGGTGGAGTAAAGCCGACCGGTTTGCCGCAGGTGGTTTCGCCGATCCGGGCGGCACTGCGATACGGCAGCAGCGCGGTAATCATCGCTTCCGATGCCGAACAGGTTCGCGAGCTGGTGATCCAAGCCAATCGTTCGAAGCGCCCGGCATTGACGTCGCTGGCAAAGTTGTAGCGTATGTTCGACGAGCTGTGTCGATCGTTGAATTGCAATTGAAAGGCAAGGCTGCCGGCCGTCGAAACCGGTGCCAGGGCAGCGCCTATTTCATTGGCAATACTGAGCAGGCCGCCACCGTTATCGCGCAAGTCCACCACCAGATCGATCGCGCCCGCTGCCAACAAATTGTTGATGGCGACACGCCATTCGTCGCGGCCGGGCTGGCCGAACGAGGTGAAGTACAAGTAACCGGTCTTGCGGCCGGCGTTCTCCAAAACGGTGGGGGCCAGAATGTACTTCAGTGAATACTCTGATTTGACCAGCGTCACGTCGCGCACGGTTGCAGCGCGCTGAGTCTGAAATCGTGCGGTGAGTCCGGCGGTGCTCGGCCCGATCGCAGCGTCGAGCCGATTTTCGGCGATCAGCGTGCTCATCGGCACCTCGTCGATGCTCAGTATTTGATCGCCGCGTGCAATGCCTTGCGCAGCAGCGTTGCTGTTCGGTTGTACCACTCGAACAAACAGCTTGTTATTCACGACGCTCAGACCCAGCCCGAAGCCGACCGTCTTGCCTTCATCGAAAAAGGCGGCGAACGCCGCTGCGTTGTCGATGAAGCTGTAACGATCTTCGCTGACCTTCAGCGCCGTCAATGTTTCTTCGGGTGTCTTCAGCGCTTTCAGATCAACGCTGGGCATCCGGTCGTACCACAGGTACCAATCCTTCATATAGCTGACCAGAAAATTGATATCCGGGTTGCTGCTGACGTTGGTCTCGGCATTAGTGCTGGTTTCGGAAGTGCTGGCAGCCGGCAGTGCTGACGAGCCGCAGGCGGTCAAGCTCAAGCACAGCAAGCTCAAGTACAGCAAGCTCAAGCACCGACCGAGGACCGGAGAATGCACAGGCAACCCGCCCGAAATGAATTGGCGCAGCTTCGCCCTGCGTGGGTAGTCCACTGAATTCAGTGCTGCAAAAGGTGGCATCGTTTTGAAGGAGGTGCTCAGTGCGTGCATCTGACAAACATCCTACAGTGCGCTAAGGATCGCTTCGGCGGGCCGGGCGTGGGTCGTCGACAAATGGTCATTTTAGGCGGACATCTGGTTGCCGACACGTATTCCCGGGCGTCTGTGTTGTGGCTGTTGATCGGGGTCGGTCGCCGCCTGAACTGGCTTACACGCACATTTCGACTAAACTTGCCGAATTAGCAAACTAACGGTGCCATGAAGAAAGAAACCCGTCATCCGCGTAAATTACGCGATCGAAAAACGCATTTATCGCCTGACGCCGAGCGCCTGGTGGCTGGTGCATTGGGTCTGTCGAATTCGGGCAGCCGAATGGAGGATCGCTTTTGGGAAAACCAGATCTCTGCGCGACTTGAACGCCTGCTTGACTCCAGTCACCCGCAGGCCCTCTACGACGCACTGGAACGACTGCAACACGCCGATCAGGAAGCCTACGGCGCCTTGGTCGAGGCGGTGGAGGAGGCCGCCGAGGCGATTACCGTTGAAGTGGACGGTCAGGATTGGGATTGCCTGATGATTTGCGCACCCTTGGTGGTCTGGACGCGCTTCAAAATTCCGTCGGGTCCCATACCGGCGGTTGAGATTGCCAAGCTCAACGAGGTTTGGCGTGGCCAGGTTCTGGCGGCGCATGCGCGCCTGTCGATCGCGCCATGTCTGTACAGCATTGACCAGTTGCCGCCCGATTTCAGTGAGCTGCGGCGCATGGTGCGCAAGTTCGGTTTGGCGGCGATTGCCGGGCAGTCGCCCAAGCTCGATTTGAAAGCGCTGCCGGAAACCGCCGACATGTTGGCCGATGCGCGTTTTCTGGTGGGTGTTGTCGCCGTTCCGGCCGGTTCGGCGATGTTCCGTTGGCAGGAAATTGACGGCAACCGCCACGCCAGCCGGGTCAATTGTCTGGAGCAATGGATCTCCAACGGTCGGGTTCTGCTCGAGCCGATGGTGCCCGGCTGTGGCTTCGAGTGCCTGCTGCCCGATGCCTATCATCTGAATTTGCGTGAATCGGATCGTCGGGTACGGCCTTATGCGATTCACGCCTCGGTACATTTTTTGACGCATGCCTTGAACCGCGAGGCCTCCGATCTGAAGGCGACGGTTGCCGGCTTCGGTCTGGAGCGAGCCGATGAATATCGGATTGGCCTGTCGATTGGCGATGATGACGAAGTAGCGCAGGGCATCGTCTGGCCCTTGTTGGGTGCCGAGAACGAAATCGATGACCCGTCGCCGGTTTCGATGATTCGAGACTTGCTGAAGCAGGCGGGTATCAGCGATATCGAAATCTGGAGCGATCTGACCGAACCGGAGTTTTGTGAGGATTGCGGCGCGCCGCTGTTTCCGAACTGCAAGGGCGAGATTGTGCACGCCGAAATGCCGCAAGACAGCGAAGCTGAGGCCAGTCACTTTCATTGATCGGTATGATTGACTATATCCGTATATGCGGATATAGTTATTTCCGATAACAACCGATCGGGAGTCGACAGCTTGAGCAACTTGGACGATTTATCGCCGGTGTTCGAGCGTGTATCAAGTTACTTCGCGCTCCTGTCGGAACCGATGCGAATTCGGATTCTTCATGTGGTTTGTCAGCATGAACAAACCGTCGGCGACATCGTTGCAGAGGTCGGTGGCACGCAGGCAAACGTCTCGCGGCATCTTGGACAGATGTACCGTGCTGGTGCCTTGAGCCGCCGAAAACAGGGTAATCACACCTACTACTCGGTTGCGGACGCAGCCTTGGTTGAGATCTGCCGGTCGGTCTGCGTGCACATTGCTGGCAACCTGGATGCCAGCGCGCAACGCAAGGAACTGATGGTGTTGGCCAATGATCTGGGTGCTGGGATATGACCCAGGCTGAGCCAGACCTGAACGCCCCGACCGCATCGACATCCTACGGTCGAGTAAAGCCAGCACCGGAAAATTTTCTGCATCCGCAGCAGCATTTAAAGGCAGTGACCGTGCGCCGCAGTTTTATGGCCAAGGCGCTGGCAGCGGGTGCCGGTGTCAGCGTTTCGGTCGGTGCTGCACGCGCGGCGCAGGGTGCTAGAAGCAACGCTACCTCGAGTGGTTCACAGGATCGCACACAGACTGACGATCCGGCGGTTTTAAATCTGCCGGCGCACAGCCGTGGTTTGGGTGCGCCGGTGGCGACGCTGGGTTATGGCAATCCGTCGCGCTTCGAGCGCAACCTGCAGCGCCGGGAAAGCCCCGGGTTGACCCGCATCGGCGCAGCATCGGTCAGTTTCACGCCTTTGCAAAGTTTGTTCGGAATCATCACACCGAATGGCTTGCATTTCGAGCGCCATCACCAAGGCTGGTGGGACGTCGATCCGACGCAGCATCGGTTGATGATTATGGGGCTGGTCAAGAACCCCAAGCTGTTCACGATGGATGAACTGATGCGCTTGCCATCAGTGTCGCGAATGCACTTCATCGAATGTGGTGCCAATACTGGCATGGAATGGGCTAACGTGGCGGTACCGACGGTCCAGTACACGCACGGCATGATGTCTTGTTGCGAATACACAGGAGTATTGCTTTCGACGGTGCTGGATATGTGTGGCGTTGACCGCAAGATCGCTCGATATGTACTCGCCGAAGGCGCAGATGGTTCGTCGATGACCCGCACCCTGGACCTTCCGCGTGCGATGGATGACGTGCTGGTCGCGTGGGGCATGAACGGTGAAATGTTGCGACCGGAAAATGGCTATCCGCTGCGTTTGGTAGTACCGGGTGTGCAAGGCGTATCCTGGGTCAAGTATTTGCGGCGCCTCGAGGTCGGTGACAAGCCTTATTACAGCAAGGACGAATCGATTCATTACATCGACCTGATGCCGGATGGTCGGCACCGCCAGTTCACCTCCCTCCAAGAGGTCAAGTCGGTGGTCACGACGCCGTCCGGCGGCCAGGTGCTGTTGAATAAAGGCTACTACAACATCAGTGGTCTGGCCTGGTCCGGTCGAGGCAAGATCAGACGCGTTGACGTGTCGGTCGATGGCGGGCGCAACTGGCAAGCTGCACGGCTCGAGTCGCCGATTCTCAACAAGTGCTTGACGCGATTTAATACCGACTGGACCTGGGATGGGCGCTCGGCGGTGATTCAGAGCCGCGCAAGCGATGACACCGGACATGTGCAGCCGCGCATTAACCAGTTGCGGGCGACTCGGGGTACCCGTTCGATTTATCACAACAATGCAATTCAGTCGTGGCGCATTGCCGAATCTGGCGAAGCCTTTAACGTGCAGGCATATTGATGCGTGCTCTGAAGGGCATGGCGCGCTTAGCGCTGCTTGCCGGGTTGTTCAGTTGGAGCCTGTTGGCGGCGCAGGTGTACCCCGCTCAGGTAGCTGCCGGGCCGGCAATCAGCGCGAAGGTTAACGGCGGTCAGGACACTAGCGGGCGGGTCAAGGCCCGACCCTGGAGTCACCTCGGACGGGAGCCGACGCCAGCCGAGATCAGGGCGTGGGATATTGACGTGCGAGCAGACTTCACCGGGCTGCCGCCGGGTTCGGGTTCGGTGGCCAAAGGCCAGGAGGTTTGGGAAACGCGTTGTGAGTCGTGCCATGGGGCCTTCGGTGAGTCAAACGAAGTATTTACACCGATCGTTGGCGGCACCACGCGCGACGATATTCTTAGCGGCCGGGTCGCCAGCCTGCAGCGCAATGATGTTCCACAACGAACCACGCTGATGAAATTGGCCACGCTTTCAACTTTGTGGGATTACATCAATCGTGCGATGCCCTGGAATGCGCCGAAATCTCTGAGCGTTGAAGAAGTTTATGCCGTCACGGCGTATATATTGCATCTCGGGGACATTGTGCCCGCCGACTTCGTTTTGCGATCCGACAACATGGCCGAGGTTCAGGCCAAGTTGCCGAATCGAAACGGTATGGTGCTGCAGCCCGGACTTTGGGAACGGCGCGGCAAGCCAGATGTCCAAGGCGACGCTTGCATGCGCAATTGTGGGTCTGCAACTGAAATCCGTTCGATGCTGCCCGACTATGCGCGCGACTCGCATGGCAATCTGGCCGACCAGCAACGCCTGGTCGGTCCGCTACGCGGCGCACAAACGGTCAAGGCGACGCTCGGCAGCGCCGCTCAGGCTAGCATGGCACAGGCTAGCGCGGCTATCAAGCAAACAGCGGCCGCGCCGCTGCCAGACGACGCCGCTTTGGCCCGAGCATCGAATTGCCTAGCCTGCCATCATGCATCGAATCGCATGATAGGTCCGGCGTTCAAGGAGATTGCCGGTCGCTACCGGGGCGAGTCGGCAGCGCCGCAGCAGTTGGCCGAACGGGTACGCAATGGCGGGCAGGGCGTGTGGGGTGCCGTGCCGATGCCGCCGCATCCGAATTTAAATGATGATGAAATCGCCCAGTTGGTCCGCTGGATTCTCGCTGGAGCGTTATAGCTAATACGTTATAGCGGATGCTCCACAGGCAGTGGGTCATGGCAGGTGCGTTATATTGGTAGCCGTACATATTTCAAATTTGCAGGAGTCCAAATGAATCAGATGCGTCGTAAGGGTTTGGCCGCGGCCGGTGGTGCCAGTTTGTACAGTACGCTGGTGGCGATTGGACTGGTGCCCACTGGCAGCGCCTATGCGCAAGCCTTTAACCCGGCCGCCTTCCAGACTAAAAATCTGGCTGATACGTTAAAGGCGTTCGGTGCCGTGAGTAGTGCTGACTCGAAAGATGTCATCATCAATTCGCCGGATATTGCCGAGAACGGCGCGGTTGTGCCGGTGGGGGTACGCAGCAACCTGCCAAAGACCGAACAGATTTCATTGATGGTCGAGAAGAATCCGAACATGTTATGCGGTACCTATGAAATCTTCGAAGGCTGCGAGCCCGATGTCAGCATGCGCGTCAAGATGGGTCAAAGCTCGGACGTCATTGCCCTGGTCAAAGCCGACGGCAAGTTTTATGTGTCCCGCAAAGAAATCAAGGTCACCTTGGGCGGCTGCGGTGGTTGACCCTTGTCACGTTTACCCGAAGCTTTTTTAAAACAAATAGAGGAGCGTTTATGTCTGATCCAATGAGAATCCGGGCAACCGTCAAGGATGGCGTTGCTGATGTCCGTGTGCTGGTGGCGCATGAAATGGAAACCGGTCAACGTAAAGATTCGACCGGCAAGGTGGTGCCGGCTTGGCACATTACCGAGTTGAACGCCGCAATGAATGGCAAACCGGTACTGAAGGCTTTTTGGGGACCGGCGATTTCGAAGAATCCGTTGTTACAGTTCAAAGTCAAAGGTGCCAAGGCGGGCGATAAAGTTGCTGTGGCCTGGGTCGATAACCGCGGCGAGAAAAGAACCGATGAAGCAGTGGTCGCTGAAGCCAAGGCTGCTTGAACATGCGGCGCATCCTCGTTGTTGCGCTGGTTTCGCTGATTGAGCTGGTTTCGTTGATATCACTTTTGCCGAGTCCTGCCCTGGCCCAGCCCAGTGCCGACACGACGGTAAAGGAAATTGAACGCTACCGTCAGCTTCTACAGGACGGCAATCCGGCTGAACTTTCGGTGGCCAAGGGCGAATTGCTGTGGCGGACCCGGCGCGGAGCGTCGAATGTGTCGCTGGAGGCTTGTGACCTCGGCCTGGGTGCCGGCGTGGTCAAGGGTGCCTACGCCAAACTGCCGCGCTATTTCGCCGACGTCGATCGGGTCATGGACTTTGAAGCCCGCCTGGTTCATTGCATGGTCAGTCAGCAAGGGTTCCAGCGCGAAGCGCTGGTGCGCAAGCCGTTTTCCTCGGAAGGCGAGTCGGCAACCGACATCGAGGCCTTGACCGCCTATGTAGTGGAGGAGTCGCGTGGCATGCCGATTGCGCTGCCGCAGGCGCATCGCAAGGAGGTTGAATCATTCAAGCGCGGCGAGAAGATTTTTTACTTTCGCGGCGGACCCTATGATTTCTCCTGCGCCACTTGCCATGCGGTTGATGGCCAGCGCATTCGCCTGCAAGATCTGCCGAATCTGACCAAGCCGGTGCCGGCGCAAAAGGCCTTTGCCACTTGGCCGGCGTACCGGGTATCGCAAGGTGCGCTGCGCACCATGCAATGGCGTCTTTACGATTGTTTTCGACAGCAACGATTCCCGGAACTGAAGTATCTGTCCGATGTCTCGGTTGATCTCATTACGTTTCTCGGCGTGAACGCCAACGGCGGCACGATGGATTCACCGGCGATCAAGCGATGATTCCGACGGCGATTCAAACCGCGACCCAAAAGACACCTCGCAAGGTACTCATGAGACGCTCGAAATACGCAATGTCGCTGGCACTTTTCGTGTTCGCCGGTATGGCCGGCTGTGCGGTGCTCATGCCCGATAGCGCCAGCGATGCGATGATCGCAGCACAGATGAAACAATCGTTCGCAGAGCGCGGCATAGCCAAGCTCGATCGCGTTGAACAAAATGAATTGCAAAAGGCCTGTACCGACCATGCAAAGGGCGAGTTGCCGCAAGGTCTGCGGGCAGCACTCGAAAAAACCGCGCTGGCCGAGGTTCGGTATCCATCGGATGGCAAATGGATCGGCGAATTCGCCGAAGGCGAGAAGATTGCTCAGCTCGGCCGTGGTATGCAGTTTTCCGACCCGGCAAATGCTGCCGGTGGCGGCAATTGTTATGCCTGCCACCAGTTGAGCAAAGCAGAATTATCGTTCGGCAATATCGGTCCGTCGTTGTATCAATACGGCAAGATTCGAGGCAATTCGGAGCCGATTCTCAAATACACCTGGGCCAAGATCTGGAACGCGCATGCTTATAACGCCTGCTCGCAGATGCCGCGCTACGGCGATGCAAAAATTCTCACTGAACAGCAACTCAAGCATCTGATGGCGTTACTGCTCGATCCGGCCTCGCCGGTTAACCGCTAGCTTAGGCTTTTCGACGATGTCATGAATCGGCGCGAGTTTGTGCAACTGATGGCCTTTGCAGCGGCCGCCGGCCTGCCGATCGATCGACTGGCCGCACAACCTGGCCAGCAGCTTTACGATGTTCCACGATTCGGTAATGTGAGCCTGTTGCACTTTACCGACTGCCATGGGCAATTGTTGCCGAGCTACTTTCGGGAACCCAATGTGAACATTGGCATTGCGCAGGCAGCAGGACGTGCGCCACACCTGGTCGGCGAAGCCTTG
>JANORY010000289.1:0-2922 GCA_031415535.1 Burkholderiales bacterium
GTGCGATTGGTGCCTTGCGCGGCCCGAAACACGGCGGTGCCAATGAAGTGTCGTTCGAGATTCAGAAGCGCTACGAATCGCCGGCCGAGGCCGAAGCCGACATTCGACGCCGCGTTGAGAACAAGGAAGTGGTTATCGGCTTTGGCCACCCGGTGTACACCACCGGCGATCCGCGCAACAAGGTCATCAAGGAAGTTGCACGCCGATTGTGCAAGGAAGCCGGCGACATGAAGATGTTCAACATTGCCGATCGGCTTGAAACGGTCATGTGGGACGCCAAGAAAATGTTCCCGAACCTGGACTGGTTCTCGGCGGTTAGTTATCACCGCCTCGGCGTTCCAACCGCGATGTTCACGCCACTGTTTGTTATTTCGCGCACTTCAGGCTGGGCTGCCCACGTCATTGAGCAGCGGCTTGATAACAAGATCATCCGACCGAGCGCCAATTACGTTGGCCCGAACGACCTCAAATATGTTCCTTTGGCCAAGCGAAAGTAATTTACGATGAAACTGTTCAAGACCGGTCAGTCGCATTGCCCGACGCGGCAACCGAGCGTACACGCCCGAGGACATTCAAGCGCGCTTGCCTTGACCCTGCGCTTCGTGCGGCCCTTCGTGCTGCCCCTCGCCCTGTCCCTTGCCCTGTTCACGGCCATGGCTAGTAACATTGCTCTGGCGCAATCGGCAGCCCCTGCCGATGCGAGCAAAAAGAGCCGCGCCGAACGCGCTGCCGAACTGCGCGCCGAGCGTGCCGCCAAAAAAGCTGCTGCTGCAAAGCCGGCCGTTGAGGTACCTCCGCCGGTGGCCGACGAAGATCAAATGCGCGCCACCGAGCGGGTGCTGTTTGGCGAATATGAATGCGAATTTAATCAGCGCTTGCAGGTCAAGCTGGATCCCAAGTATCCGGGCTACGCCAACGTCACGGGCGTTGGCGTCAACTTTCTGATGAAGCCGGTTGCTTCGACCACCGGTGCGATTCGCCTGGAGGACGTCAAAAATGTTGGCCTGCTGCTGCAAGTGGCCGGCAAATCAATGTTGATGAACGTCAAGACCGGCCAGCGCGTGATGGACAGTTGCGTGCATCCCGATCAGGTGGGGACCGTCAAGAATTGAAGCTGACCTCGACCGTTGCGTCGCTCTTATTGGCTTGCCTTTGTGCGAGCGCAGGGGCGCAGAACACGACAGGTAACAGTACTGGTACCGGCACGGGCACTGGCAGCCTCGAATCAGGTGGGTTTCCGAAGCGCAAATCGGGACTGTGGGAAGTTCGCAGCACCGGCGCACAATCGCATGGACTGGCAGCCACCCGGTATTGTGTTGGCGAGAAAACCGATCAGGCCGACGCCCATCTTGATCGACGAGCGGGTGCCAAAGGTTCTTGCACGATGGGCGCGTTCAAGCGCGCTGGCATGTCCTGGGTCGCTGAATCGATCTGCAAAGAAGGCAAGGTCAATATCATCAGCAAGGCAGTGGCCAGTGGCGACTTTGAAACCGAGTATCGGATTGACACCGTGGTTAACTACGACCCGCCGGTGGCCGGTATTCGCAAGGAGGACAAGGACGCAATCCTCGCCAATTTTATTGGCCCTTGCCAGTCCAACCAACGCGCCGGCGATATGGTCATTCCGGGGATGGGCACCTTGAACATGATCGACGGTACGTTCCGAGCTGAACCCGCTGCAGCGCCGACAGCCCGCAAACGGCGTGGCACTTGAACCTGGCGCTGTTTTAGGTCAACAACATTCGAACACCTTAATAATATTCATTCCCACGTCAAGCTCTCCAAGAGGTTAAAACCATGTCGAAAGACCCGCTCAAGACCCTGAAGTCGTTCAAGATGGCCAGCGGTAAAGCCGGCCAGTTTTATTCGTTGCCGGCGCTTGCTAAAAAGTATCCCAACGTCAAAAAATTACCGGTGTCGATTCGCGTCGTGCTTGAGTCGGTGTTGCGCAACCTTGATGGCAAAAAAGTGACCGAAGCGCATGTCGCGCAGTTGGCCAACTGGCAGCCGAACTCGAAGCGAACCGAAGAGATACCGTTCATCGTTTCCCGGGTGATCCTGCAGGACTTTACCGGTGTGCCACTGCTGGCCGACCTGGCCGCGATGCGCACGGTGGCTGCCGCCATGGGCAAGAATCCGAAAGTCATTGAGCCCTTGGTACCGGTTGATCTGGTGGTTGATCACTCGGTCATGATCGATCATTACGGCAGCAAAGATGCACTCGATCTGAACATGAAGCTTGAGTTCAAGCGCAATCAGGAGCGCTACCAGTTCATGAAGTGGGGTATGCAGGCGTTTGATACCTTCAAGGTCGTGCCGCCCGGCATCGGCATCGTGCATCAAGTGAATCTGGAGTACCTGGCACGCGGTGTTCACCAAAAGGATGCCGTCTATTACCCGGATACACTGGTCGGAACGGATAGTCACACGACCATGATCAACGGTATCGGTGTCGTCGGCTGGGGCGTCGGCGGCATCGAGGCCGAAGCTGGCATGCTCGGTCAACCGGTGTATTTCCTGACCCCCGACGTGGTCGGCGTGAATTTGACCGGCAAGCTGCGCGAGGGCTGTACCGCAACCGATCTGGTGCTGACCATTACCGAAATGTTGCGCAAGGAAAAAGTGGTCGGCAAGTTTGTGGAGTTTTTTGGCAAAGGGACCGAGTCGCTCGCCGTACCGGATCGCGCGACCATTGCCAATATGGCACCGGAATATGGCGCAACCATGGGCTTCTTCCCGGTCGACAGGCGTACCCTCGATTACTTCGAAGGCTCGGGCCGTACCAAAGCGGAAATCGATGCCTTCGCCAGTTACTTCAAGGCGCAGGGTTTGTTCGGAATACCCAAGGCCGGTGCCCTTAATTTTACCCAAGTCGTTGAACTCGACCTCAGCACGGTTGCACCGTCACTGGCCGGACCGAAG
>JANORY010000290.1:0-3582 GCA_031415535.1 Burkholderiales bacterium
CGTACCCCCAGGCGTTGCCTGTCCATGGTCACCGGCAACAAGGCGGCCTGCGCCATCTGTCCCGCCCTGGGTCCATCGGTCAAACGAACCGGTGCCAGTCCGCCGGTGGCTTTCAAATGAGGATCGTCGAACAAATCTTCCGGTTTGGCAATGCTTGCATAGGGCAGCGCCGCACCTTCGAACAAGTCCGACAGTTCAGCGGCGGAGAACCGCTCCAGCCGCTGGCGCAATTCAGGTATCAGCTTGGGGCGCAATGCCACCCGAGCATTATTGGTGGCATAACCCGGATCGGCTTTCAGATCAGCAAAGCCCAGCACATCACAAAACGTTTGCCACTGCGAGTCGCTGACCGCCGACAAAAAAATCTGCTCGCCGTTCTTCACGGTAAAGACATCGTAGACCGCCCAGGCCGAGATGCGATTGGGCATCGGTTCGGCCGCCACTCCGGTAATGGCGAACTGCATCATATGCTGCCCGACCAGAAATACGTTGTTCTCGAACAAGGCCGATTGCACTTCCTGGCCGCGCCCGGTAATGCCCCGCTCAAGCAAGGCACCGAGGATTGCGATCGCGCCAAACATTCCGCCCATGATGTCGTTCACACTGCTGCCGGCACGTAGCGGATCGCCCGGACGACCGGTCATATAGGCCAGCCCGCCCATCATTTGCACCACCTCATCGAGCGCTGTGCGGTGCTCATACGGACCGGGCAAGAAGCCCTTGAGTCGAGCATAGATGAGCTTTGAATGAGTGGCCGACAAGCTCGCGTAGTCAAGTCCGTATTTGGTCAAGGTGCCGGGTTTGAAGTTCTCGGCCACCACATCGGCAGTGGCACACAGACGGCGCGCCAGGTCGGCGCCGTCCGGATGCTGCAAATTAAGCTGAATACTTTTCTTGTTGCGGTTGAACATCGGAAAAAACCCGGCGCCGGAACCCAGCAAGCGGCGCGTTCGGTCGCCTTCGATCGGTTCAACCTTGATGACTTCGGCGCCCATGTCGGCCAGCACCATGCCACAGGTCGGGCCCATGACCATATGCGTGAACTCAACCACCCGCAGCCCTTCGAGCGGCAATTTTTTCGGGGTCATCGGGATTCCTGAGGCGCGGGTGCGGGTGAGGGTGAGCGCATGGTTCTGGGCAATCCCGCCTGCGCAATCGAGCCGTGCAGCCGCTCGCCTGCAAGCCAGCTCGCCAATTGCTGGCGCAGGGCCATCAAGCGTTCAAAATCGATGCCGGTGGCGATTCCCATACTGGCAAACAGATAGGTCAGATCTTCGGTCGCGAAATTACTACTGGCGCCGCTTAAGGTCAGTCCGTCGCCGGGTATCTGCACGACTTGCTCAGGCACTGCAGACCCCGCGCTATCGCGATTTCCAGGCCCGTCCACAGCACAGCCGGCGACACCGAACAACACGGCCAGCGCGAACAGCAGCTTCGCCAAGTTAAGACTCTTCATCATCGCCAAAAGCATAGTTCATGTTTGGCTGAAAGACTCGCGCTGAATGAAAGTCAGGGGTACACGAATTACTGATCAAGGCACCAGCGGGTGATAGGCGACTGCCTTGATTTCGATCAGCAGATGCGGATGAGGTAACTGATGGACCGCGACCGTGGTGCGCGCCGGTCCATCGTATCCGAAGTACTCGCCATAGACCTGGTTGTAGCCACCGAAGTCATTCATGTTGACCAGGTAACTGCAAATCTCGACGACATCTGCGAGGCTGGCACCGGCGCTGGCCAGAATATCTCGAATATTTTCAATTACCGCGCGCGTTTGTTCGCCAATATCGAGCGCGGTCGTACCCATCGCGTCAACCGAGGCATCTGCAATGCTGTTGTCGGCGCGACGCGAGCTGGTTCCTGAAACATAAAGAAAATCGCCAGCACGTTTGATGTGTGGATACTTGCCGCGCGGCGTTGCCTTGCCACTGACCAGATGGGCGGCGGGGGTTGCAGGGGTAAGACTCATAATCGGTTCGTCCGTTAACGCAGATTGATGACCGCAGCGCCACTGCCATATTGTGGCCCGTATGCATAAACTCCGGCTTTTCCCAGTCTCCCGCCCAGCGCACCAAGCGCGAAATCCACTTCAGCACGCGACGATTCCATTCGTCCTCTTTGGTACTAGCGATCATATCTGCAGAGAAGGCGCGGTGCTCTCGAAACTCACTGCTGGATTGACCAGGGTGTTGACCGATTTGGTTCCGGAATCAAGCGGAAAGCCCTGATAGTCGACCAGTTTAGAGGCAAGGCCGGCGCGCTGGCTGTCAAAGCAGGTGTGACCTCGATTGCCGCTCCAGCCGAGCTGTCTACTTGACCAGCCGCGTCTGCGGATGCGCTGAATACCAGCCAAACCAGAACGCCCGGTGGGCCGCAAGGCGCTTCATCGACTGGCCGTTTGGGCCGACCAAGCGGTCTTCCTCGACCTTCCAATCGCGCCCCGACTGGTCTTGAACAAGCCGATTGCGGTCATAGCCAACGAAGCGTGTTGTATTGCTTTGATACACGCGGTTGGCACCGCTGGCGTCAGTCAGTACGACCAACCCAAGCTGCCCCAGGCGGTCATGGTGGACCGGGTGCTGCATTAAATAATCGGTTGCGATCGCCAGTTGCCCGCCAGACTTATCGGTTGATCGCAGGGCCAGCACCTCGGCTTTGTTCGGCAAGCGTGAGTCAAGCTTGGGAACGCCGAACATCAGTCGGTCGGAGGCGAAGTAATTGCGGTAGGCTGCGCCTTCGCTATAGTCGCGTTCATGACCGGTTTGTAGCGATAACACTGTGGTGTTCGGGTGGCGCTTCTTCCATTCACCCCAGGTCGTGGTGACAACATACAAGCTTGGCAGAATGATGCCTTTTCCAACCAACGGGCCAACCACTGGTTTGCCTGCAAAGGTCGACCATAACGATTTTGTCGTGTGGTCGTACATCAATTTGTTGGAACGGTACAAGAATCCGCTGGTACCGAGTTCATGCTGTACTCCGTTGACGGTGGTGTCGTACAGAATCATGGCACCGCACAAGGTGCAGTAGACCCCGTTGAGCTCCCGACCAGCGATACGATCCTTGAACATCTCATGCCAGGCCAGGATACGCTTCGGATAAGCGCGAATATCGTGGCCAGGCGGGATAGAAGCGCCGAGTTGCGCGGGGTTTGGCAGGGCGACCCCGAAAATAATATCGCTATCGGCCAGGTAAACAGCGGCCTCGGCACTGATCATGACCGGGTTCTTCAGCGGTGGTATGCCGTCCCGGCGCACGCCGCCCCAGCGGATCTCGTCAAGGCGGATGTCGGCGTTAGGGCGCTTACCAAAGTAGTCGCGAAAACCCGGATCAATCCGCTCGTACAACTGCGCTTTGAACTCCGCGTAGTCCGGGTGAAGCGTAAATCTCTGCGCCCAGACCCACTGGTAAAGTTCGTTAAGGTCGCGAGTCTGGCGGCCCGACACCTTTCGCAACTGTTCCAACACCAACGACTCGGTGTTGGAGTTGCCGATCAGCCCGAGCATTTCCAGCAACATCGGCGCATACCCGTCATGCCAACCCGCGACGACCTTGGTCAGGGACGCTTCAGACAATTGGGTA
>JANORY010000291.1:0-11592 GCA_031415535.1 Burkholderiales bacterium
GGCTGACCAACGGCGAGCTGGCCCGTACCTCGGGTGCTGCCTGGATTGTCTCTCGAGCTCGACTGTTTGTGCGGCACACCTGGAATCAAAGTGACGGCGGCGAAACGGTGGCCACTGAAGCCAATCAGATGGCCGGCCGGCTCGCCGCGCGGCGTTGGGTATTGACCTTGGGCAACCTGTCGGCACTCGATCTGTTCGATGACAACAGTTATGCCAAAGACCCACGATCCGATTTTCTGAATTGGTCACTCATGAGTTACGGTGCCTGGGACTATCCGGCCGATGCGCGCGGCTATTCATGGGGCGCCGCACTCGAATATTTTCATGATGCCTGGTCGTTTCGCGCCGGCCGCTTCATGATGCCGGCCGAGTCCAACGGCCTGCGCTTGAACGCACAGATATTTCGCTCCTACGGCGATCAAATCGAACTGGTACGCGCGCACCAGTTTGCGCAGCGGCCCGGCAAGATGAGCCTGCTGCTGTTTCATAACCGGGCACAGATGGGCAGTTTTCGCGAGTCGATCAACCTGGCTCAAACCTCGGGCACGCCCCCCGATCTGGCCGATGCACGGCAGACCCGCGACAAATGGGGCGCGGGCGTAAGCATCGAGCAGTCCTTCACGCCATCGGTCGGCGGGTTTATGCGGTTTAGTTGGAACAACGGCCAAGCCGAGACCTTTGCGTTCACTGAAATCGATCGCTCGCTTTCGGCAGGCCTGCTTATCGATGGATATGCCTGGCAGCGCCCGAAGGACCGCGTCGGCGTGGCGCTGGTGCGTAACGGTCTGTCGGGCGGTCACCGCGACTATCTCGCCGCCGGAGGCAATGGGTTTTTTCTGGGCGATGGGGCGCTGCGCTATCGGTCCGAGCACATCGTCGAGAGTTTTTATCGTTGGCAGATCGAACGTCGTCTCGCTTTGTCGGCAAATCTGCAATGGATCAGCAACCCGGCCTACAACGCTGATCGGGGACCGGTGAAAGCGCTGGGTGTGCGCGCCCATATCGAGTTCTGAAATGGCTATCAAACCGACCTGCTTGAGTTGCTATACTTTCGCAAGGAGATCAACATGAAATTTTGTGCACTTATTGCCTCGGCCATCGTCGCGTTCGCGATGCCCCTTACCGGCTGGGCACAGACCGACTGGCCGCAAAAGCCGGTCACCCTGGTCGTGCCCTATCCGCCGGGTGGCGTGAACGACGCAGTGGCGCGCGTTTATGCCAACAAACTTGCAATTGAGCTGGGCAAGCCGTTCCTGATCGATAACCGTGCGGGTGCGGGAACCACCGTCGCCTCAAACTATGTCGCCAAGGCACCTGCCGACGGCTATATCATCTACGCCGGTGGCACATCGCTGGTGATCAATCCCACCCTGACCGGCCAGGTGCAGTACGACCCAAACCTGAGTTTCGAGTTGGTCTCGCTGATGTCGTTCACGCCCTTCATCCTGCACGTCAACGCCGCGTTCCCGGCCAAGAATATGGCCGAGCTGATCGCTCATGTAAAGGCCAACCCGGGCAAGTTCAACATCGCAAGTTCTGGCATCGGTGCCACCAATCATCTGATCGCCGAGATGCTCAAGCAACAGGCTGGCCTCGAGATGACGCACGTGCCCTACAAGGGCGGCGTGCAAGCCGGCCAGGACGTGGCGGGCGGCCAGGCACAAATGATGTTCTCGGCCGCGCTTGAGGCCAAGCCGATTCTTGCGACCGGCAAGACCCGCGCGATTGCCATTACCAGTGCGCTGCGTTCGCCGGCCTTCCCTGACATTCCGACGGTGGCAGAGGCCGCCGGCCTGAAGGAATTCGCGGTGACGTTCTGGCAGGGTATGGTGGTACCGGCCGCAACGCCCAAGGCGATCATCGAGAAGCTGCAGAAAGCGATTGCCAAGGTGGCACTCGACCCCGAGATGATTGAGCAGTTCAAGTCACAGGGGGTGGAGATTCGTGCCTCGACGCAGGCCGAGTTCAAGGACTTCATGGGCCGGGAAGAGCTGCGTTGGGTGCGACTCATCAAAGAGCGCAACATCAAGCCGGAATAAGCGCGCCTGGAGCGCGCCGCGCGCGGCGACCGCAAATCGTGTCTGCTACACTGAACTTTTGTTTTGGTCGCGCGCCTTGATGAGTCGCTTGCAACGTAATCGCTGGATTTTCTGGCTGCTGATGTTCTGCATCGGTGCCCAGGGCATCGGTGCGGCTGCCCATCGAATCGGTCATGGTGGGTACGCTAACAATCAAATTGCGCTGTCGTCACCGGACTCGAACGCCGACATTGGCAAGCTGTCGGCTCAGATTGACGAAGGCACTGCCCAGCATAGCGAGTTGTGCTTGGTCTGCGCCAGCCTCGCCGCCGCCAAACACCTGAACGTCGCGCCATTCTGGTTGCCGTATGCTGCCTTCACGGCGCAACCTGCGAACGCTGACCTGCGTCCGCTCCTGACCAGCGAACGGCTACTGTTCGCACTCGCCCGAGCGCCGCCCTCCGACTTGAGCTGAAGCCCCAACAGCCCGGCCAGCAAGGTAAACCCTTGAACTGAACTGCCGGAATTGCCGCATTTCACTCGAGTCATCCCATGAATATTCATCATGCACGGTCGGCATTTTTATGCCCGCTGGTTCTCCTCACGCCGCTTGCGTTCGCTCAATCGGCAACTGGCAATTCGGCCACCAACATTTCCGCCACCAACAACGCCGAACGCGCCGACATCGTTGTGACCGGTAACCCCCTCGGCAGCGGACTGTTCGAGATGGTCAACCCGAGCACTGAACTGTCCGGGCGTGGCCTCGACTTTCGACGCGCCTCCAGTCTCGGCGAAACCTTGTCGAATGAGCTTGGCGTCAGTTCCACGTACTTCGGCCCAAACGCGAGCCGACCGGTTATCCGCGGCCTCGATGGCGACCGCATCAAGATGCTGCACAATGGCAACGCCCTGGTTGACGCTGCCGCGCTATCGTTTGATCACGCCACGGCGGTCGACCCTTTTGTTGCCGAGCGTATTGAAGTACTGCGCGGACCGGCGGCCTTGCTCTACGGCGGCAATGCCATCGGCGGCGTGGTCAATGTGCTGGATAACCGAATCCCAACGGCGGTGATCAGCCAGCCTCAGGGGCGCGGCGAATTCCGAGTCGGCAGCGCTGATCATGAGCGCAGCGGCGCAGTGGTGCTGGAAGCCGGCGTCGGCCAGTTCGCGCTGCATGCCGACGCCTATCAACGGAATCATCGCGACGTCGCTATCCCTGGGTTCTCGCGTAGTGCCAGGCAGCGCGCACTTGATGACCCCAGCTTAGAGCAGCCCAGCGGCCGTCTGCCAAATTCATTCAACCAGAGTGACGGTGCTGCCCTTGGCGGCTCGATGATCTGGAGTCAAGGTTATGCCGGTCTGTCGTATTCGAGCCTGCGTTCAAATTACGGCACGCCGGCCGAAGATTCGGTACAGATCGAGTTGCGCAAGGAAACGATTGGCTTTGCCGGCGAGATCCGCCAGCTCAGCCCGCTGCTGGAGGCCCTCAAGCTGCAATTCAGCCACAGCGATTATCAGCATGAGGAGAAAGAAAAGGACGGCGGCGCGGTCAACACCACGTTCAAACATCGCGGCTATGAAGGTCGGGCAGAACTCAAACATGCCGCCATCGCTGGCTTCCGAGGCGTATTTGGAACACAGTTCAATACCCTCGATTTCGCAGCGCTGGGTGCCGAGGCGTTTGTGCCGAGTACTCGTTCACAATCGAGCGCGCTGTTTCTGTTCGAAGAGTACCGCAGCACGGATTGGCGCGTGAACTTCGGGGTGCGCAGCGAGCAGAGCCGGGTTCGATCGGACGGCGATGACCCAAGCGCGATCGCCGGGCGCTTTGGCAATGCGCAAACGCGCAACTTTAACGCACAAAGCGCCTCGCTCGGTGCACTGTACAGCCTGAACAAAGCTTTGTCGGTGGCGGCCAACTATGCCTACACCGAGCGTGCGCCGACCAGCTACGAGCTGTTCGCCAATGGTCCGCATGCCGCCACCGGCACTTACGAGCTCGGCAATCCGGACTTTTCCAAGGAGCGATCGCATGCGTTCGATCTCGCCCTGCGCCATCGCAGCGGTGCCAACCAGTGGAGCATTGGCGTCTTTCAAAAGCGTTTCGCGAACTATCTGTTGCTGGCACCCACCGGCCGGACGCGTGCCGCTGACGGCAGCTTTGAAGATCCGAGCACACCGGGCATCAACAGCAGCGGCGCAGCGGCCGATCTGCCCGAGTATCAGTATCGAGCGGTACCAGCGCTATTTCGCGGCATCGAATTGGGTGGCCGCTGGCGAGCCATTGAACAGGGCGGGACGCTCGATTTTGATGCCAAGCTCGACTCGGTGCGGGCCATTCAGTCGGACACCCGCGAGGCCTTGCCGCGCATTGCGCCGCTTCGCATGAGCATCGGTGCGCTTTACCAAAGCGGTGCCTGGTATTTGCGCGCTGAAATGCAGCGCAGCAGTGGCCAGGCGCGAGTCGCCGCCAATGAATTGCCCACCGACGGCTACACCCTCGCCAATGCGTTCGTCAGTTACCGACTAAAATCCGGTGCAACTGTCTGGGATATTTTTCTGCGCGCCAACAATCTGTTCAATGTTGAAGCCAGAAGCCATGTCAGTCTCATCAAGGATATTGCGCCCTTGCCGGGGCGCGGGCTGGTATTGGGTGTCAAGGCTAATTTCTAGAAGACTGCAGAATTCATCATGCAAACCTACGACTTCGACCTGTTCGTCATCGGTGCCGGCTCAGGGGGCGTGCGCGCCAGCCGCATGGCGGCGTCATTTGGCGCACGGGTAGCGGTCGCCGAATCGTATCGAGCTGGCGGTACCTGTGTGATTCGCGGTTGTGTGCCAAAAAAGCTGTTGGTCTACGCCGCACATTTTCATGAAGACTTCGAGGACGCGCGTGGCTATGGCTGGAACGTGCCGCCAGCCACCTTTTGCTGGCCGCAGCTCATCGCAGCGAAAGATCGCGAAATCAATCGGCTGGAGGGCATCTATGAACGCCTGCTGAATAACGCCGGCGTCACCCTGATCCGGGGCCGAGCAACCATGACCGATGCACACACCGTCGAGGTCGATGGCAAGCGTTTTACCGCGCGCTATATTTTGCTGGCCACCGGAGGCTGGCCGGTGCGGCCCGACCTGCCTGGTGCCGAATTGGCAATCACCTCGAACGAGGTGTTTGAGCTCGAGCAATTACCGAAGCGCGTGCTGGTGGTCGGCGGAGGCTACATCGCCGTCGAGTTCGCCGGCATCTTTCAGGGACTGGGTTCTGACGTCACCTTATCCTATCGTGGTAATGAATTGTTGCGCGGATTCGACGACGACATACGCCACCATCTGCGCGTCGAACTGCAGGCTAAAGGTCTGCGGGTACTCCTCGAGCATAAAGTTGAGGCCATCAAACGAAGCGGCGAGGCCTTGCGTGTGCAGTGCGCGAATGGCCAGGATATCGACTGCGATGCCGTTCTGTTCGCTACGGGCCGCAGCCCGAACACCAGCGGCATTGGCCTGGAGTCGGTTGGTGTTCGACTCGACGCCAGCGGAGCGGTACAGGTCGACGAATTTTCGCGCAGCTCGCTCGAAAACATTTATGCGGTCGGCGATGTCACCAACCGAATTCAACTGACCCCTGTGGCGATTCGCGAAGGATCGGCGGTCGCCAATACCTTGTTCAATCAGCGCCCGATCGCTGTCAACCATCAGAACGTGCCGTCAGCGGTATTCAGTCAACCGCCCATCGGTACCGTCGGCTTGACCCAGGCACAGGCGCTCGCACGCTATGGCAGCGTTGAGGTCTATCAGTCGAGCTTCAAGCCGCTCAAGCACACCTTGTCCGGGCGCAATGAGAAGACATTCATGAAGCTGCTGGTCGAGCCGTCTTCCCAAAAAGTCATCGGCGTGCACATGGTGGGAGCGGATGCGCCCGAGATCATTCAGGGCATCGGCATCGCCGTGGTGGCGGGCCTGACCAAGGCGCAATTTGACGACACCGTCGGCATTCATCCGAGTGCCGCCGAGGAGTTCGTAACCATGCGCGAGAAAACGGTGGTGAAGGCCTAGTGCCCTGCCCCGCAAATATGGGGCAGGAAACTAGGCTGAGGAAGCTCCGAACGCATGCCCTACAATCACCCGTTAAACCCTGTTACCCGAGCTCAGCACCATGACCTTAAGATGCGGCATTGTCGGACTGCCCAATGTCGGCAAGTCGACGCTATTTAATGCGTTGACCAAGGCCGGCATCGCCGCCGAGAATTATCCTTTTTGTACGATTGAACCGAACATCGGTATGGTTGAAGTGCCGGATCCGCGTTTGCAACAGTTAGCTGCCATCGTCAAACCGCAACGGATTTTGCCGGCGACGGTCGAGTTCGTTGACATCGCAGGTCTGGTGGCGGGCGCTTCCAAGGGCGAAGGTCTGGGCAATAAATTTTTGGCGCATATCCGCGAAACCGATGCAATTGCGCATGTCGTTCGCTGCTTCGAAGATACCAACGTCGTGCACGTCTCGGGCAAGATTGATCCGCTGTCGGACATTGAGATCATCAACACCGAACTGGCGCTGGCCGATATGGTGACGGTTGAGAAGACGCTCGACAAATACACCAAGATTGCGCGCTCCGGGGGTGACAAGGAGGCAGCTCGGTTGGTCGCTGTGCTGCAGAAATGCATGATCGTGTTGGACCAGGCTCGGCCAGTACGATCGCTGGACTTGTACGAGGAAGAAAAAGCGCTGCTCAAGCCGCTCTGCCTGATCACCGCCAAGCCGACCATGTATGTCGCCAACGTCAAGGAAGGTGGCTTTGAGAACAACCCGTTTCTCGATGTGGTGCGTCAATTTGCAGCCAGTGAGAATTCAGTAGTGGTTGCCGTCTGCGCGTCGGTTGAGGCCGAAATCACCGATATGTCGGACGACGACAAAATGGTTTTTCTGGCCGATATCGGCATGACCGAGCCGGGCCTGAATCGCGTCATTCGCGCCGGCTTCAGTTTGCTCGGTTTGCATACCTACTTCACTGCTGGCGAAAAAGAGGTTCGCGCCTGGACGCTGCGCGCCGGATCTACCGCACCGCAGGCCGCTGGCGTCATTCACACCGATTTCGAAAAGGGATTTATCCGCGCCGAGACGATTCAGTTTGACGACTACCTGAAACACAAGGGCGAGAGCGGCTCCAAAGAGGCCGGCAAGATGCGCCTCGAAGGCAAGGACTACATTGTCCGCGACGGCGACGTGATGCACTTTCGCTTTAACGTCTAGGCGGTGTGTGCCTGTTCTCCTGGGTAGGTCCCTGATCCACACTACCTTGTGACGGCCTAACACGTGACAACACCCTCTGCTGTTGTCAGTCTCGAAGCGCTGCGATTCGCCTGGCCAGGTAACCCCGCACCGACCATTTCCATTGACCAATGGCAACTGGACGCTGGTGAGCAGGTATTTGTCTTCGGTCCGTCCGGTTGCGGCAAGAGCACCCTGCTGGGCCTGATCGGCGGTGTTCAGCTTGCCCAAGCCGGGCGGGTCAGCGTGTTGCAGCAAGACCTCTCAAGCATGAATGGTTCGACCCGGGACCGTTTCCGGGTCGATCATATCGGATTCATCTTTCAACAGTTCAATCTGATTCCCTATTTGTCGGCGCAGGAAAATGTTTTGTTGCCGCTGCGATTTTCCGCACGTCGTACCCAGCGAATTCAAGAGACCGACATTCACCGCGAAGCCGATCGCTTGTTGTGCGCGCTCGACGTGCCGCCAGCGCAGGCCGCCCAGCCGGCACGGCTGTTATCGGTCGGTCAGCAGCAGCGGGTGGCAGCGGCACGCGCATTGATCGGCCGCCCTGAACTGGTCATTGCCGACGAACCGACTTCGTCACTCGACGCCGAAAGACAACAGGCGTTTCTGCAGTTGTTGGCCCGTGAATGCGCGGCCAGTGGTGCCAGTCTCTTGTTCGTGAGCCACGACCGACGACTGGCCGACGGTTTCCACCGTGTGTTGGACTTGCCTTCGATCAATCATGTTTAAACAAGCCTTGCGCTTAGCCTGGGCCAGTGCCAAAAACCGACGCTTTACGCTCGTCCTGACCGTATCGTCGCTGGCACTGAGCATTTTTTTGATGCTCGCAGTTGAACGCTTGCGCAGCCAGACCCATGAGTCATTCTTGCAATCGGTCTCAGGCACCGATCTCATCGTCGGACCGCGCTCCAGTCCTCTGCAGTTATTGCTGTATTCGGTGTTCCGACTCGGCAGCGCCAGCCACACGATGAGTTGGCGCAGTTTTGAGGCGATCAAGTCTCGACCCGAAATTGCCTTCGCCATTCCGATCGCACTCGGTGACTCGCATGAGCATTTCCCGGTGCTGGGAACAAATCTTGATTACTTCGAGCATTTTCGATACGCCGAGCAGCGCGCCCTGAACTTTGCGCAAGGCAAGGCCTTCGCCGATACACTCGACGGCCTGTTTGAAGCCGTGATCGGCGCGCAGCTTGCACGCTCGGAAGGCTACTCGGTAGGCTCGATGCTCACCTTGGCGCATGGCCATGAGGCCCAGCCGGGGGCGGCCCATGACGATCGGCCGTTTAAGGTGGTTGGCGTTCTGGCCGCAACCGGCACACCGGTCGATCGTACGGTGCATATCAGCCTGCCGGCAATTGAAGCGCTACATGCCGATTGGCAGGGCGGTGCCCGCATGCCGGGCCTGGCGATTCCCGCCGAGCAATTGCGCAAATTCGATCTCAAACCCAAGACCGTCACGGCGGCACTACTGGGACTTAAAAATCGCGCCAGCGTTTTTGCCACCCAGCGCGCACTCAATAATTTTTCCGGTGAAGCGTTGACCGCAATCATGCCGGCCGTGACCATGACCGAGCTGTGGGATTTGCTGGCCGTAGTAGAGAACGCACTGCGGCTGATTTCAGCGCTGGTTTTTTTGGTCAGCGTTCTCGGCCTGATTGCCATGCTGATGGCCGGCTTGAATGAGCGTCGCCGCGAACTCGCCATCCTGCGCTCGGTCGGGGCAAGTCCGCGCGTGCTCTTCGGTTTGCTTTCATTGGAAGCGCTGGTCATCATGGCTCTTGGCGGTGCGCTGGGGGTCTTGCTCCTGTACGCCGCCTCGTGGTGGGCCGGACCACCTTTGCTGGAACATTTCGGACTGCTGATACAGGCTCGGCTACTCAGTGCCGAAGAGATCAGCCTGCTCGCCCTGATTGCGGTGGCCGGATTCATCGCCAGCCTCGTGCCCGGTTTGCAAGCCTACCGGTTTTCACTGGCGGACGGTCTTTCCCCCAAAATTTAGCTTGGGAATCCTAGGGTTTATTGACGGTATTACCATTATAAGTAATACTTTGAGTATCAATTTTCGCCGGGATCGAACTTCATGGGTTATGCACTGACCAGCAAACGGCAGGTCACCGTTCCACTTCAAGTATGCGAACACTTGGGCATCGGACCAGGGCGTGAGATTGACTACGTCACCCTGGAAGACGGCCGAGTTGTCATCACGCCAACGCCCGAGAAAAGCACTGCGATTCAATCAGCCATCCAAAAATGGCGCGGCAAGAGTACGTTGAGAAAATCGACTGAAGAGGTCGTACGCGACACGCGCGGCGATGAGGCGATGCGATGATCCTGGTGGATGCCAGTGTCTTGATCGATATCCTCGTCGAGGAATCTGCATGGACCGGTTGGAGTCAAGACCAATTGGCGGCTGCAAGCGGTCAAGGCATCGCTATTAATGTTGTGATCTACGCGGAGATTGCGCCGTGCTTTTCTCAAAAACCCGATTTAGACGAATTTTTAAACGACTTTGCGATTCGCTTGTTACCCATCACCGAAGACGCAGCCTACCTCGCATCCACCGCCCACCAGGTTTATCGAGCGGCTGGAGGTCAACGCATTGCAACCTTGCCCGATTTTTTTATTGGCGCGCACGCGAACATCGCAGGACTTTCCTTACTGACCCGCGATCCGAAACGAATCAAAGCTTACTTCCCGCAAGTAACGCTGATCACTGCGGCGAATCCTGATCGTTAAGAATTCATAGCGGGTCTATTTGGCTGGTACGCGTCGATTTTCAGAAACTTAGGTATGCTCTGAGAACATAGCTTTAAGACTTGCGGAATAAACATGCTTTGCTTTATTGATCGCGCTCGGTTATTGGCCTGCGCCCGGTTCTCGCTGATGGCAGCAGCTTGTCTATGCGTGCCAGTAGCGCCACTGCAGGCACAGGCCCGCTCGAGCGCAGCAGCAGCGACTAGTACCACGGCGAACACGGCTGCACCCGCCACGGCAAATACGGCTGCACCCACGACGGCTACGACGGCTACGACGTCCGCCAGCAAGGAAATTGAATGGGCTGAACTGGTTCCCAAGAGCTGGGATGTCGCTAAACTGTTTCGCGAGCTCAAGCTTGACGAGATTCGTGGTGATGCTGACCCGCGCGCCATTGAGGCTATGGCGAAGATGAGAAAGGCCTTTGATGAAGCGCCGATCGAGCCATCAATGAATGGCAGGAGCATCAAGATCATGGGTTTTCTGGTGCCGCTCGACATGACGCCTCAAGCCATCGGCGAGTTTCTGCTGGTGCCGTTCTTTGGTGCCTGTATTCACACACCGCCGCCGCCCGCCAATCAGATTATTCATGTCAAGCCCGGCGAACCGATGAAAGGAATGCGCGCGATGGAAACGGTTTGGGTTGAAGGCCGCTTGGAAACCACCGCCAGCTCGACCAGCATGGGCCAAGCCGGTTACCTGCTCAAGAATCCAACCGTCAGCATTTACAAGCGGCCTTAAACACCACCAGGCGCACCACCAGGCGCACCACCAAGCGCAGTACCGGGCACAGTACCAGACGCAGTACCGCGCGTTGGCGCTGTCAAGTGTTCCAACTCGGTTAACCAGAACAATGCATGCTCACGGTTTTGCCCGCACATGGGCAAGGATGCCTGCAATCCGGCGCAAAACGTCGGCCGCTGCGGTGATCCAAATAGCGCACAGCGCAGATCCTCGGTCAGTTGGATACACCGCACACCGGCTGGTTTGCCCAGTGGCATCCCGGGAATTGGCGAGTTAATCGAGGGCGCAATACAACAGGCACCGCACAGCGGGCGACATTTCACTGCGTCGTTGCTCAAAGACTCATGCTCGTGATCACTCATCCATTGACGATAACTCAAGCGAACTATACTGCGGTCGGGTGACCTATGATGGTCATCTGTAAATCGGCGAACTGCGCACCGAGCCTTTGATGCCTTTGTTTTCAGACAGGTTATTTGCTGCATTGTTTACGGCCTTGGTGGTCCTGACGATGGCCGCCTGCGCCACTCCAAACAACCCGCAAAATCCTCAGAATCCTCAGAACCCCCAGAACCCGACGACGCCAGCGTCAGAAAATGAAGTCAAACGATTTGACGACAGTACCGTCAAACTGATCAGAACTTATCTCGAGCCCCGAGGCTGGACCTACGCCGGCACCAACACGCCGGCGGCCGGTGCTCAATGGCTGGTATTCGTATTGAACAATTCCTTAACTCGAACCGGCACCGTGAGCCGCGCCCGCGAGCTGAACGTATTTGCCGCGTCGTCGGGCGCGGCGCG
>JANORY010000292.1:0-1465 GCA_031415535.1 Burkholderiales bacterium
TCGATCGACAATCCGGCTACACCAGCCCCCACCGCCAGGCGCACACTCTCGGCGACGCCAGCAGAATCCTGCGCGAATCCACTTTCGAAGTCGGCGTTAATCGGCACTTCGGTCGCCGCAACCAATTCGTTCAAATGTCCAAGCACCTGGTTACGTTTGACACCGTTATCCGGAAAACCTCGCGACCAAGCGAAGCCGGAACTGGTGGACGCAAGCGCCTTGAATCCCAGCCCCTGCAGATAGCGTGCACTGCCAATGTCCCAGGGGTTCGGAATCACGAAACAACCGACCTCGTGCAAGGCTCGAAAGGTTCGTCGCTTGTCGGCGATGCTTGGATGAACGTTGCCTGTAGCAACGTTGCTTGGGTGAACGCTGCCTGGGTGAACGTTGCCTGGACGATGGGTATCCGCCGCACCGGTACCCGATTCACCGGTAGCAGATTGATTTGACTTCGTTGTGTACTCGTTCATTGTTCTGACTCCCATTGAATCCACGACTTCAGCATACTGCGCCCCGGCGGCGTGATCTCCATTGAACGATCGGCGGGCCGTTTCCTGAGCCAATTCTGTGCGATGAAATGCTCGAGCAGCGCACGGGCGAGTTGACCCGCCATATGGTCACGACGCTCGGACCAGTCTGCTCAAATGACCGCTCGCGGTTGCTGAACTCACGTTCGCCGCCTGTGCCAATTCACTGGAGCAGGCATACTCGCCGCCGAGCAGATAGGTCAACATGCGCGCGCGGCGCGCGTCAGCCAACAGGCTGGCGATCACTCCGGCTCCACCTTCGCATCCTGCAGCACCTTGCCCCATTTCGGTATTTCGCTGCGGATCATGGCGGCGAATTCCGCCGGCGTGCTGCCGATCAGATCGAGCGCTAACGGGGTGAAGCGCTCGCGCATCGCGGCGCTGCGAACGATCTGCGCAATCTCTCCGGATAGTCGGTCAACGATCGCGGTCGGCGTACCGGAGGGCGCAACAATGCCGAACCAGATCGACGCGTCGTAGCCGGGCACACCGGATTCGGCGATAGTCGCCAGTTGCGGCGTCGCGTCGTTGCGCTTGCTGCTCGTGATGGCCAGCGCGCGCAGCTTGCCCGAACGCACATGCGGCAACGACGAGACACCGGGATCGAAGATCATGCTGACCTGACCACCGATCACGTCGGCCAACGCCGGCGCGCTGCCCTTGTACGGAACATGCGTCATGTCAACGCCGGCCATCGACTTGAACAACTCACCGGCCAGATGCAGCGAGCCGCCCTGCCCGATCGAAGCGAAGCTTAACTGCCCGGGCTTGGCCTTGGCCAAGTCGATCAGATCTGCGACTGAATTTGCCGGTACCGAGGGATTCACCACCAGATACAGCGGTGTCGAGAAACAGAGCGACACCGGCGCGAAATCCTTCAGCGGATCATAGGGGAGTCGTTTCATCGAACGCAGATTGATCGCCAGACTCGTGACACT
>JANORY010000293.1:0-9938 GCA_031415535.1 Burkholderiales bacterium
AGCGGGACCAAGTCCGAGGACGCCGACGGCCTGAACAGCACCACCGGCGACCGCACTGTGCTGGCCGGGGTGACGATCGAGCTGCTCGACGGCAACGGCATGTTGCTTGCCACCCGGGTAACCGACGCGATGGGCAACTACGCGTTCGAGATGCTGAGGCCGGGCGATTACACGGTACGCGAGGTTCTGCCCAACGGGAGCTTCGCGGTCACCCCGGCGTCACCGACACTAGTGACCGGCGTGCGCGCCAAGACCGCCAGCATTGAATCCGAATGGGTCAAGGCCGCGACCGCCAAGGGCATTGATGCGGCCAAGGTTCTGGCCGAATTCCGCCAGGAGCTTAAAAACGTCGCGGCAGGCAAATAAGCGTAGTTGCGTTCGTTTGGATCAGAAAAAATCCTGGATCGATATTGCACTCGGCGCGGCCGCCAGCGTCCTGCTGTTGGGTATGATGCTGCTGACCTTCGCCGACGTAGTCGGCCGATACCTGTTTAACTGGCCGTTGCGCGGCGGCTTCGAGATCACCGAACTGTCGCTGCTGGTGCTGATCTTCGCCGGCCTGCCGCTGGTGTCGCGCGCCAATGAACATGTGACGATGGACTTCATCGATCGCTGGCTGCCGGAGAAGATCGCGATTCTGGTGCAACGAGTGGTGCACTTGTTCTGCGGCGCGGTAATCCTTGGCCTGGCCTGGCAGGTCTGGATCAAGGCCGGCAAAATTTCGGCCTACGGTGACACCACCGACGTGTTGAAGATTGCGGTCGGACCGTTTGTCTATTTCATGACGCTGATGATCGCCGTTACCGGCATTATTCATATCATCAGCGCGTTCGGACCGATTAAGCTGGCGCTCGATAACGGCTTTGATCCGGACAAGGTCAGCACGACATGACGATTGCGCTGACCGCGTTGTTGATCATGATGCTGTTGTGCTTACTGCGGATACCGATCGCCGTTGCAATGGGTCTGGTCGGCTTCATTGGCGTGGCCTATTTGCGTGACTGGAACTTCGCGCCAGCCTATGCAATGGTCCAAACCAAGGTCTTCGAGACGGGCCGCAACTACACGCTGTCGGTGATTCCGCTGTTCATCCTGATGGGCAATCTGGTCACGCGCGCCGGCATGTCGCAGGAATTGTTTCGCGCCGCCTACGCGTTCATCGGCCACTTGCGTGGTGGCCTGGCCATGGCCACCGTCATGGCCTGCGCCGGCTTCGGCGCCATCTGCGGCTCGTCGGTGGCCACCGCAGCCACTATGGCTAAAGTAGCCTACCCGGCGATGCGCCGGGTAGGCTACTCGGATGAGTTATCGACCGGTGCAATTGCTGCCGGTGGCACGCTCGGCATCCTGATTCCGCCGTCGACCATTATGGTCATTTACGGCATCATGACCGAGACCAGTATCGGCAAGATGTTCGCGGCAGGTGTCTTGCCAGGTCTGTTGGCGACCGTGCTGTTGTGTTTTGCGGTGCTGTGGATTACCTGGCGCGATCCGGCGGCCGGTCCGCGCGGTGAGCGTTCCAGTTGGACCGAACGTATCGCCGCCATCAAGGGCATTTGGGCGGTGGCGCTGATGTTCATCATCGTCATGGGCGGCATCTACGGCGGCGTGTTCACGGCCACCGAAGGGGCCGGCATGGGCGCGTTTGGTGCGATGTGTTTTGCGTATTGGCGCAAGGCGCTGACTTGGCGGGTGCTGTTTGACTCGCTCACCGAATCGGCCCGCACCACCGCGATGTTATTCGCCATCCTGATCGGCGCGCTGATGTTTGCCGAGTTCGTCAACTATACGTCGATGCCCGGTGATCTGAAAAATCTCGTCACCTCGCTGAACCTGTCGCCGGTCATGGTGGTTACCGCGATCTGCATCATCTACGTGCTACTGGGCACCGCGATGGAAGAGCTGTCGATGATTCTGCTGACCGTGCCGATCTTCTTTCCGCTGGTCAAGGACCTGGGCTTTGATCCAATCTGGTTCGGCATTCTGATCGTTGTCGTCGTTGAAATCGGTTTGATCAGCCCACCGGTCGGCATGAACCTGTTCGTGTTGAAATCGTTGCTGCCCGAAGTGCCGACCCAAACGATTTTTCGCGGCGTGCTGCCGTTCATGATTGCCGATGTGATTCGATTGGGTATTCTGATTGCCTTTCCAATCATCTCGTTGTGGCTGCCTAGCCAGATGAAATAGTCCGCTCAGCGTCGGCAAACTCGAAACACATCAAAGGTATTTTCTGGACGGCCACCGCTCCAGACTTGTTTGGCAGACTTGCAACCATACTGGCTGGCGTCATCCACCGCGCGTTGTTGTTCGATCCATTGCGGGCAGGCGGCGGCGCGGTCGGCATCGGCTTCGAAGCGATGCGTTTGCACACCGGTGTAGTAGTGCAACATGGCGCGCTCCGACTCACCCAGGCCTCGGCTGGCGATACAGCCGGCATGCGGATTGATGTGCCGAACCAACTCGTTGTAGAGACCGCGAAAGCCGGTTTTCTGATCGGCACCGGGCAAAAATAGTGCAATGGCCAGCGCAAACGCTAGGCTCAGACTGGCCACCCAGATCGTCAATATGCCCGTCCGAAAACCGGCGCGCAGCGCCAGCAGCCAGGCCAGCAACAGCGCAGCCACCAGCGCCAGCATTGCATTGGAAATCAAGGTCGAGCCGAGTGCGGTGTTCGGCTGCTGGAACACATAAAACAGTTTGGCCGCCCCGATTAGCAGCAGCAGCACGCCGCCGGCAACCATGATTAACTGGCGCAGCCAGTCGGCCTGCAGCAGTTTGCGCTTGAACAGGTCGCTGGGATCATTGAGCGCGGCAGCCGCCAGCAGCGCCAGCGGCACCAGAGCTGGCAGAGCATAACCGGACCGGGCCGAATGCGAGAACATCAGGATCGAAATCCAGGTGATGGCGAACAGCAGTGGGCCGAGCAAGGGGCGCTGGCGCAGCGCCAGCCCCTGACGGTAAACCGCGACCACGGCGAGCGGCCATATCGGTAAAAACGCGGTCAGAATCGCAGCCAACAAACGCCAGCGGTCATTCGGAGGACCGAGCCGGTTATCGCCCATAAATCGACCGAAATTATTGTCCCAGAACCAGGTCTCGAACAACGCCGGACTGTGCAGATACAGCGCCAACGGCCAGGCAAATCCAAGCACTGAAAACACCGCGACGGCAATGCCGTATTGCTGCCAGGCGCGGCGATCGCGCGCGTTGCTGGTCAGAGCCAGCAAGGGCACGACCGCACAGGCCAGCGCCGCCGGTAGTAGCAATCCCTTCGACATCAGACCCATCGCAGCACCGAGGCCCAGCAACAGGCCAGCATCGCGATCCCGACGCAGCAAGGAAATCAGACCCAGGCTGGCCAGAGCGGCGGCCGGAAAAAGTCCCAGATCGGCGGTCAGGTAACGGCTGAACAGCAAAACCGCCGGTGCCGCTGCCAACAAAAGGATGACTGTGCTCATGCCGGATCGCCCGAGTCCAAGGCGCCGCGCGGCCAGTGCGAGCACGCCGAAGGTGAGCAAAACCAGCACGACATTGGCCAAGCGCGCCGCTTCATGCGCTGTGAGCAGATCACCGAACAGGCTGGCCGACAGCGCCGCCAGCCAGAACACCAAGGGCGGCTTCTCGACAAACGGTTCGCCGGCCAGCGTTGGAACCAACCATTGCCCGGCATCGATCATGCTGTACACCACGCCAAAGCTGTAGGCTTCATCGGCCTTCCACGGCTCGCGCTGCACCAGGCCTGGCAACAACCAGGCCACGCCGGTCAGCAGCAATGCGAGCGAATGCCAGCCGAATTTCGCAGCGCGTAAAAGTCCGAGGCTTATCGAAGCGCCCGCGTAGACCGCCAGCATCGGATCGAGCAGATAGGTCCACAGGTTGGTCGACTCATTCCAACCGATCGCATGGGCCAACACGGCCAGTGCAATACAACTCGCGCTCAGGTACCATTTTCGATGCCAGGCGAGCAGTGCCAGCACCAGCAAGACCGCCAGAAACCAGGGGTTCGAGAAGCCCCAACGGTACGGATCGAACGCACTGATGCCCAGCGAAATCGGGTACAGAATCACCGCGCCGATCAGAATCAAGCCGCGCAGACTCCAGCCATCGGCGCTGAGTGTCACGGGCGCACGATCGAGCACACCGAGGTGTCGCAAGATCAGCCGGCCGAGCAGCACCACACTCGGAATGCTCAGATCGCCGGTCAGGGCGCGCAGGTACGACAGCAGCGGCACCTGGGTCATCGGCATAACAACCAGGACGGCAACCAGCACCGCGCTCAGCACGACCCACTCGCGCGCGCGGCGTTGCCGCCAGCGCAACCAGGCACTGACCAGTGCGACAGTCGGTGCAACCACCACCAACAGCACGCCGGCCATCCCGGTCAGGTCAGTGAGGCGCCACATCAGTGGGCCGCCCGAACCGTTCGCGCGCGCATCAATTTGCCGCCACGTCAGCCGACTCGGCAAGACGCTGCTCCAACCAGCTCTGATTGAATCGCAGCCAGCGAATATGGGTGCGATTCCAGGTATAGACCAGCAGGAAATCACCGTCGCTGCTGCGCGTTACAAACGGATACGAAAACTCGAAATCGCAATTGCCCTTGCCTTGGTCATTGCACCGTACCCGGGCGGCAAATTCGGCCGCATGTTGAGCTTCGGGCACCGACTCGCCGGCGGCCTCAAGCGAGGCACGCAAAGAGTCGAGAAACACCGGCGGGTCGACCCGGATCGGACCATGTCTGCTTTGATCTTCGAGCAGGTGAATGGTTCGCCAGCGATTGCCACCGTCCACGGACAGCGCCAGACTCAACACCTTGCGGCGTAAATCGGTGTTGTTGCGGGCAATCAGCAGGCGGCCGTCGGACAAGACCACACCGGCCACCGGCGAACCCGGATTCGGCAACACCGATTCACTGGCTGCCGACCATTGGCCACCGGCATCTTGCGTCGACGACTGAATGACCTTGCGCGGCTGGACCCCGCCGGCATTGCGCATCAGCACCAGGGCTTGGGTCGGGCTTTGCACCAGCACCTGCGGCTGGATCGCAATGTAACGATCGTTCAAGCGCTGCCGATCGATGATCCTGCCCGCAGTATCGATTCGCACCAGTTCAGAATACATGTTCAGGAACTCATGGTAGAGCGGCAGACCAATCGTGCCATCGGCATAACTCACCGGCGCATGCCGCAGCAAGGTGCTGAAATTCAGAAACGGTGAGGTGATCAGTCGGCGCGCCGAACTCCAGGTAACACCGTCATTGCCGGAGCTGCGATACGACACTGAACTGCCTCCCCAGCCGCCCACCGAGACCGTGACATAGAACAGCCACAAGGTGCCGTTCTCGGCGCGATGCGCGACCATGTTGCCGATCTTGCGCACATGACGCAAGACATTCGATTCGGTCGCGCGCGCATCGGTAACGATCACCGGATCGCTCCAGCGAGCGCTGAGCGGCTCGAACACCGAACTTGAGATCACCGTATCGAAGTTACCCTCTTCTCCATCCATCCAAAACGCGCGCACCCGGCCATTGCGCAGTGCGACCAACGACGCCGCGTGACTCTGCCGGGCCTTCGGGTTTGGCAGAAACCCGGATTCATATCGGGCCAATGGCTGCGGCGATTGAGTGTTCGGCGGGACCGACACGAACACAGTGGCTGGCGGTCGTTGGCTGGAATGAAAAAACGCTACCCCAAAGGCCAGCAGGATCAGTATCCACAAGCCGGTGCCGGTGACCGACAATCTGGACTTTACCGTTGCCTGAGGCGAAACATTCATAAGCGAGTGCGGTGGTTCACGTTAGTGCGGTGGTTCACGTTAGCGACACTCCGATTCAGTGCCCGCAGTGGTGCCAATCGCAGCGTTCGCGTTAGCGAAACGGCGATCACCCGACTCAACCAACAACTCTCGAACAAACAAGTTTTCGAACAGTTTGCCGCTGAGCATTTCGTTGATCTGCGCTGGCGTGTGGCGGCTCTGGATCTCGAGCCGTTCACCGAGAATTTTACAGCCCTCACAGCGACCGCCCTGCACTGGTACCCGATACGCAAACCACGGGAAACGGCTCGCCAATTGAGCCGCGCTGGTATTGCCGTTCTCGTCATAACCGAGGACATTGGCACCCGGCAGCAGGAATCGATGGCTTTCGTAGGACGCTCTGAAATTGCAGGGCACTCGAACCTCTTTGCCAGCAACCGCGAGCCGCGTAACTTCCGGGTACTGGCCGAGCAGGCCGTCGAGTGGTCGCACCGTCGAGGAAAAACATAGGTAGACCAGAAAGACTGCCGCCAGGCTAGCCGCGCGGGTCGCGTCCTTGCGGAACACTCCGAGCATCACAACAAGCACCAGCAGCACAAATCCGAGCCAATGTACCAATGAATACAGCGCATCGTTCGGCATCGCCCACTGCAGTTGTAAGGCTAGGTAGGCCAGTACGCCCGCCACCGCCAGTGAGCACAACAGACTCAGCACAAAGGCAAAGCGGCCAATGTCACGCCAATAAACCGCCAGCAGGATTGCAATCGCCGGCATCGCTGGCATCAGATATCGGCCGGAACGCTGCGACGGCAAGACAAACACAAAGAACAGTGCGGCAACCCAGATCCACAGGCGCTGAACATCGGCGGCCGACGCCCGGCGCGCTTGTCCCACTTCGGCATGCCCCGCTTCGGCGTGTGCCTGGTTGTGAAGCGCCCGCACCGGATCGCGTACTGCGGCGATGAACAACATTGCCACTGGCACCGCCAACAATCCAGCGTTCAGCGGGTAGTTGAGCAACATGCTCCAAACACTGGAGGCACCCCACAACAAGGTGCGCAGATACCCCTTCTCGGCATTGAACTTCTGCGCGTTCTCGCCGACCACGAACTCTTGCCAGACAGCAGCGGGTTGTGGATCAAATACAAACCACAGGCCGAACAAAGCCAACGCGATGAAACTTGAGAGGGCCAATTTCGGCGCATCCTGGACCAGAAACTCGCCGATCCGAAAGCCGCGCTGATGCCAGTGCCAAAGGCTCAGACCCAATCCAACCGGCAACACCAGCGCAAACGACTTGTAGAGCAATCCAATGCCGATCAATAGGCCCAGCACGATCGGCACGCGCCAGCGCGATTCGAAGGCGGGTTTGCCCCAGTACAACAACACAAAGAACGGCGCAAACAACCAGAAAATTTCCGGCGGGTTGGTCAGAAACGGCCGACCGTATCGATAGGTGCTGAAAAACGCCAGCCAACAGAGTACTGCCACGACCCCGGATTGCCGGCTGCGGGTCAATTTGTGTGCCGACAGAAACACCAGCAGTGCAGTGGCCAAGGTATACAACACACTGGGCACGCGCAGGCGCCACAAGTCCCAGTGCACGCCCCAATCGGTGGCCAGCACACCCTGCCAGAACAACAACGGCGGCTTGGTGTTGCGCATCTGGTCAAGCTCGGAGGCCAGGGGCAACAATGCACCGGATTGTGCGGTCAGCCGAGTAATGTGGAAGTAAACGGATTCATCGCCATTCTTCGGAATGTAGCGGCTGTCGAGGCCGTAAAAGTACGACAGCAATGCCAACAGGCCGGCCATCCCGTATAGGAACGCGGCTCGAGTCATCATTGCGCCGCGTTCGCCGACTTGCGGCGCAGCCTGATTCCTTCGAAGGTCCAGATATCGTTCAATAAAAAGTTGAATACGCTGGCGACCACAATGCCAACCAGGTTGGCGAGCAGATAGTGAAGATGGCCCGCCAGCCACTTGGTTAACAAAAACTGAATGGTGATGCCGAGCCAGCAGGCGCAAGCGTATTTGAAAAATTGCAGCAGCGGTTGCGCGCCAAACAAGGCACCACGATCGGCCCAGGTCCAGAGCCGATTCCAACTGAAATTATTGATCGTCGCAAGCAAGATGGCCGCCGCCAATGATGCGTTCAAGCGCATATCCGGCGCAGCAATAAACGCCAGCAGATACTCTTGCATCAGATACAGCACCGCCATGTTGAGCACCGTACCCGACGCACCGACCGTAGCAAACTTGACGAATCGAACACCGAACAGGCGTGTCAAAGCTTGCAGCAGGCGCAAAGCGGGTGCCTTGCTCACTGCACGTGATCCACGGCGGGCAACAGCATCTGAAGCGCTTTGTTCATCACCTCATCCACGCCAATTTGTTTCAGGCATTGGTTATCACCATCACAGGGCGATAGTCGATGGTTGTAGGCGGTGAGACACGGCGAGCACGGCAGCGCGCGATGAAAACAAAAAACATGCGGCGCAATCGGGCCGTACAGCGCTGGTGTTTCAGGACCGAAAAAAACGATCGCCGGCATTTTGGTCAAGGCCGATAGTTGACCCGGCGCACCATCATTGGCGATCAGCAAGGACGCGCCCTGAAACAACGCCAACAGATCGCGAATCCGTTTGGTGTAGCCGGTCAGATCAACACAGGCATCATGCGCTGCGGCCTGTACGATCGCGCGCGCCAAGGGCTTGTCCTCGGCCAGACCTATGACGCCGACTGCTAATCCGCGATCAATCAATTGTTTGCACAGCGCCTGATAATTGGCTGCCGGCCAAGCGCGAATCGGCAAAATACCACCGCCTGGATAGACCAGCACCAGACGGCGATTCTGGGCGGCCGGAAAGTCGGCCGCAAAACGTCCCCGCATCGCCTGCAGTTCGGCGTTTTCGAAGCGAACCTGTGGCGCTGTCAGTCGTGGCGGCAACACCGGAAATTTTGCACGCGGTTGTGTCGCGGATTCGATCGCGCCGGCCATGGTCAGCAACTGCAAGGTCAAATGACGATAGGGGTTGTAGATCACTGGGCGATTGATAAACGAGCCGCGGTACAAACCTTCCTGAGTTTGCGGATGAAAGCCGACGCGCACCGGTGCGTTCGACAAATACGCAAAAATGCTGCTGATACGGGTGAACAATTCGCAGTCAATCACGGCATCGAAGCGATGCCGCCGCAGGGTAGTTATCATGCGTGCGCTGTCGGTAACAAAGCGCTGCGCCGAGCCGTCGTCCAGCGTCAGAATATTCTCGCGCGGTATGACTTCCATCAACTCGAGCGCCTCGCGATTTTTCGCGAACATCAGCATATGGATCGAGGCCGCCGGATAACGTTCCCGCAGCCAGGCAAACATCGGGTAGGCCAGCACCAGACTACCCATTTCGGAGAGCAGAATCACCAATATTTTCTGCGGAGGTAGCGTCGGCGCGCGCGCCGGTCGCAGGCGTTCAAGCAGCGAGAGCAAGGCACACAAAGGCACGCCGATCCACTTGTCTACCGCTCGCTGCAACCTCACTTGCATCAGAGTTCAGGCACGGTCTTGGCAACTGCGCGGGCGGGTATTCATGCAGATAATCACTGTGAGGTCACTGGAAGTCCCGCAATTCTAACAGCCAGGTTACTACTCACCGTGACGGATCGAGCCGGTTGGCTCCGCCAAATACCGCGTAATCACCGGCGGATCGACACCGATGTGAAACGCCAAGCGTTGCTCGCGCAACACAATGTCCGCCGCCGTCATACGTTCTTGCCGACGAAGATACTCGACCCAGGATTGGTCGGTGAAATACTCGACATAGGTACCGGTGTCCGACAGATCACGAAACAGCCCCCAAGACAGCGCACCATTGCGCAGCCGACTGCGCCGCGATTCCTCCATCAGCGCAACAAATTCATCATGCCGCGCCGGATCAATCTTTAGCGTAATGGTGACCACTACCGGTCCCTGCTCGGGTTCGATCGGAAAGGCCACTTCCGGTTGCGACCAGGCACCTGCCGGCGTCAGATCTTCGCCACTATCGCCACCGACCCGGACTCGGTTTAATAGCAAGAGGAATAACATCGCGCCACCGGCGGCGAACATCATCGTGGTTCGCACATCGGTCGCCGACGCGACCTGCCCCCAGATCGCGGCACCGAGTGCCGCACCGCCCATCAGCGCC
>JANORY010000294.1:0-4134 GCA_031415535.1 Burkholderiales bacterium
ATTTGCTGTAGTAAACCGGCTTCTCGCCAAATCGGTCTCGGGCCAAGGTCAGCTCACGTTGCGCCTGATCCCAGATGGCCATGCCCCACATGCCGTTAAAGCGGGCGAAACACTGGTGACCCCAAGTGGCGAATGCTGCCAGCACTACTTCGGTATCACTGTTAGTAAGAAACGCGCAGCCCAAAAGAGAAAGTTCGCCGCGCAACTCCAGATAGTTATAGAGCTCGCCGTTGTAGCTGATCCAGAATCGACCGTTTGCGTACGACATGGGCTGGCGGCCGGCCGGCGACCGATCCAAAATGGCCAGGCGCCGATGACCCAGGGCGACCTGCGCCAAGCCGAATTGCGTTCCAAGCTGGTCGCGCGATTCAACGACCTCCGACATCCGGTCGCCAGCAATAAACAGATGGCCAGAGCCGTCCGGGCCCCGATGGGCCTGCACTTCGGTCATTGCAAAAAGCTTGCCGAGATCGACCGGCGTAGACGATAGCAGGCCAGCGATGGCGCACATTAGTTCGCGTTCCCAACGGTGGCGATCATTAGCAAGATGGGTATTGTCTCGAGCGCAGCTTGGATTTTGCACAAATCAGTTGATTCGTGCAGCGCTGGCCGCGTCCGCCGGAACTGTGAACCGCTACAGCCCACTGGGACGCATGTTAAAGGGCCTTCATGAAGGCCGATAGTCGTAGCGTTTTACATGTCAGACTTCAGACCGGCGCTGGCTCTTTAGCATCAAAGTCGAACTCGACTTTGGCACCGTTGGGGTCATGAAAAAACAATTGCCAACCGCCATCGGCCGAATCAGCAACCCGACGCAACAGATAGTCGATGCCCTTGCCCTTCAGGAGGGCGACGGTGTCACGCAGGCCGGTTGCGCTGAAGGCCATGTGGTCAAGTACGCCAGCGCGCAGGTCTTCGCGTTTGCGACCGCCGATGACATGAAGGATCGGTGCGCCGTTCTTGTAAAGCCACAAACCAGGGAATGTAAACGGTGGCCGGGCGCCGACTTCGAAGTCCAGCAACTCGCAGTAGAAGGCTCGCGTTGCTTCGACATTGTCGGTCAAAATGGTGAAATGATTCATGCCCTGAACGCCCATCGATTCGACCCCTCTTGTTATCCGACAAATATTGCCGTTGCGATGATTATAGGGTGGCGGTCCGATCAAGCGCTCGGCCAGAGCAAATCGTTTATGATCCCGCATCCTGGCTAATGCGTCTGTTCCAAAGTGAATCGTTCGGCGTCTGAAGAGTCCAAGCGAATCGCAGCGCTGCGAACGCTGCAGGTTCTTGATAGTGACTTTGAGGCCGAGTTTGATGGCATCGTCCGGATTGCAGCCCATATTGCCCGGTGCCCGATCGCGATAATCAGTCTGGTTGATACCGACCGGCAATGGTTCAAGGCGGTGCAAGGCCTGGACATCAGGCAAACCAGCCGAGAAGACTCATTTTGCGACGTTGCGATTAAAAGCAACTTGCCCTTGTTGGTAGCGGACACGCAGCTCGATCCCCGTTTCAAGGACAATCGCTTGGTTACCGGCGCGCCGCACATGCGCTTTTATCTGGGTCATCCGATTGAATTCATGGGGCAGCCGCTCGGAACGCTTTGCGTCATCGACAAAACGCCACGTACGCTTGATGATGATCAAGTAGCCAGCCTGGCTGAATTGGCGCGTACGGTGTCGGCCTTGTTTCAAAGCCGCCAGCGCCTGCTTGTGTTGGGCGCGCGCGACCGCTTGCTTGAGAAATTATCGCAAGAAGTGCCCGGTGTCATTTATCAGTTTCAAATGAACCCGGACGGAACTTCATTCTTTCCGTTTGCCACCATGGCAATGCGCAAGATCTACGGGTTTGATCCGCATGAAGTTCGCACCAGTGCTGAGAAAGTGTTCGCGGTACTTCATCCGGATGATCTCGCCGCCGCGTCCGAAAAATTTCAACATTCCGCGCAGACCCTGCAATCCTGGCGCAATGAGTATCGGGTCTGTCTACCGGGTCAAGCCATTGGTTGGCGTGAAGGTCAGGCGACTCCAGAATTGCAGGCCGATGGTTCAATCTTGTGGCACGGTTATATCTCCGACATCACCGAGCGAAAGCTGGCGGAATCGGCGTTATTGCGCAGTCAGCAACATGCCGCCTTGGCAATTTCAGCGGCCGGTCTGGGGATTAGCGTCTGGGATTCAAGCAGCGACTCCATCTCGTTCGATGCATTGACCGCACGCCATTACGGATTGGCCGAGACGGTGAGTTCGCTAACGTTTGAGCAATGGTTGAGCAAGATCGATCCCGCCGACCGCGCGATGGTCGAACGTGAAATGCTCGATGCAGTCAATGCTCTGGCACCGCGTGAACTGCGCTTTGGCGCGGTTCGTCCAGACGGCCAATTACGCCATCTGGTGTGTCACGTTCGTCCCATGCGCGATGAGTTCAGCGGTACGATCCAAATGGTCGGTGCCACCCTCGACGTCACCGAACGATTCGAAGCCGGGCGCGCTCGTCAAGCGGCTGAGGCTGCGCAACAGGCGAGTTTGGCCAAGACCGCTTTTCTGGGGCGAGTGAGCCACGAACTGCGTACGCCCTTGAATGCGATCCTCGGATTCGCACAAATTCTCGCGCAAGCACCGGCGATCCGTGGCGAACTATCGATTCGTAAGAATGTTGGCCGCATTACCGCTGCCGGATGGCAATTGCTGGAATTGATCAATGGCTTGCTCGAGCTGACCGAGGCAGATACCGCTCTGCATCGCATGCACCTCGAATCCGTCAATGTTGCCGAAGTCATTGGCAACGTGACGAACCTGCTGGAGGTACTCGCCTCAAAACAGGGTGTCGGGGTTGGTGTGGCTGCAGGTCTTGAGGGTCGGTGGGTCATCGCTGACAAGCGGCGTTTGCAGCAGGCTTTGATCAATCTGGTTTCCAACGCGATCAAGTACAACCGTCCAGGAGGTTCGGTCACCATCAACGCCCGCGAGTCTGATGGCAATGTTGCGCTACGCGTGGCGGATACCGGTCATGGCTTGAGTGAGCTTCAAATCAATGAACTTGGGCAACCCTTCAGTCGCCTCGGGGCAGAGCATTCAGCGGTGGAAGGATCCGGCCTTGGACTGGCAATCACCAAAAGTCTGGTGGAGCGCATGGGCGGCACGCTTGAGATAAGCAGTACGCTCGGGCAGGGCTCTGAGTTTTCGATCGTTTTGCTGGCGGCCGAATCGGTGAATCCGAAAAGTGATCCAACGCTCGAAGAAGAAATTCGATTCTCCGCTACTGAACTTCTTCCGGCTTCAGGCCATGCGCAAGCCGCCGAAGGCAAATTGGTCTTGTATGTCGAAGACAATGCTCTGAATCGAATGGTGATGTACGGTCTGTTCGAGCAACGAACCGATTGGCGCTTGTTGCTGGCCGCCAACGGCAGTGAGTGCATGAGGATATTGGCAGACCATCGACCTGACCTGATCATGCTGGATATGAGACTACCCGATTGCACAGGATTGGACTTGTATGCGCGAATCATGCAGATTGAAGCGCTCGCGCGGGTTCCGGTTGTGGCGATATCGGCTGATGCCTTACCTGAGACAATCACGGCCGCGAAAGCGGCCGGAATGCTTGACTATTGGGTAAAGCCGGTTGATCTGGCAAAAGTGCATCAATTCCTGACCCGATTCGCAGATAAAGATAACCGCCAGGGTGTTTGTACTGACGGTGTGGTTTGAATCGCGATCGAACAGGTTAATCAGGTTGATCAGGCACCGATCGTGCTTGCATCCAAAACGCGGCGTGCCTTCATGATGTCCTTGCGCACTTCTGCTGCCGCAACACTTTTGGCCGACATGAACTTGGGGTTGTCTACCAGTGCTTCGCCCTGGAACACATAGGGTGATTCCTGATTGGCGGCGGCAGTATTCACGGTTGACTTGACGATCGGGCCGGGGTAGGTCAGGTCTTCTGCCTGGGCGCTAAACGCGACGACGGCGAGGGTTGCGGAAGCAAGGATTTTAGCGATGGTGTTCATGGTTCACTCCAGTAGACGTTGAGGTTTGCTTGCTGTTTCAGTTCAGGCTTGCTATCAGTTCAGTCGACTTGTTTTGTGTGAGTCGATGGATTGAAGTTTGAGCCTCTGAGGTCTCGTAGTCGTGGCGC
>JANORY010000295.1:0-5930 GCA_031415535.1 Burkholderiales bacterium
CGCCCGGTCGTTGCGGCTGAGCAATTGCCAGGCTTGTTCGTTCATCTTCAAGGTTTGCTCGGTGAAGGTCTCGGATCGAGAAAGCTTGATGCCGGCCGGGGTGCCAAGTGCCGCATCCGGGACGGGCGCTAGCGTGGGCGAAATTCTGGTTGCGGCGGCAGATTCATTGACCTGCGCGCGATCCAATGCGGCTCGCGCAGCAAGTCTGCGTTCTGAAACGGACATCGGCAGCGACGCCACGGTAGCGGATTTGAGGGCGTCGATCGGGTGAGCAACATTCGCCTCTGGCGGCGGTGCCTGCGATGGTTGTGGCAGCTTGGGCGGGGGCGTCGACCGATCGGGTGGCACCGGCCGCGCTTGCGGCTGCGGCGCGGGTTGGGCTTGCGCGGTAGGTACAGCTTGCGGTGCAGGTGAAGCTTGCGCGGTGGATGAAGCTTGTGACGTGGGTTGAGCGTTCTGAGCAGGCACAGATTGTTGCAAGGGTGGCAGCGCAGCCGTACTGGGGCTTGCGTTCGAATTCGCGTTCGAACTGGTGCTGCGGCTTCGGGAGACGGAGTAACCCAGCAGATCCATCGCCAACCAAGCGATGCAAACGTGCGCTGCAATGATCAAACTTGAATAGACAATGATTCGAGATATCGTGCGGGCGGTTTTGGTCTCGTGGGTCAAGGCAAACAGCGCAGTCGCGGCGGGGTGACCGTGCGGCGGCGTATTGCGCCCAGTGTCTGCCGGCTTGTCTGTCAGCTTGTCGATCGGCATGTTGGCCGTAGCGTTGGCCGAAGCATTAGCGAAGGAGGCCGGTCGGTATTCGGCCAATCCTTCGATCGCCAACGCTGGTTTGGGAGCCCGCTCCGCTTTCGTGGAGGGTGGCGGGTCCTCGGTAAGCTTGTGCGGTGATTCGGCAATGTTGACTAACGCCGTGTCTAAGCTAGCCGCGTCCAATTGCAACTCAGGCAGGCCGACGGGAACGGCTAAATCGAGCATTTCTGGCGGGTTTGGAAGATCGCCTTCCGAGCGTTCGTTCTGATCGGTTTGCAGACGCGCCAGCTCAAGCGCCAGCTCGGGGTCGTCGCTATCGACCGCTTGTAAACCGATCTCCAGCGACGCTGGGTGCTCGGCATCAGAATGAGTTTCCTGATAAGCCGCGAGCTTGGCCTCATCATGTTTGCGCTCGGCACGCTTCAGGGCTTTGATCAATAGACTCATGTTCAGTCTTTCCCGGTTGCGCTCGGTTTGGACTCCGAAGGACTCATCCACGCACGAGGAATTGATGGTGCATTGTCGCGCGTGAAAAAGTCTGCGCCGGGTTGCAGCGCTTTGAGATCCCGGTAGTCGCCGTCCATGCTGGCATCGTGGATCACCACCGGACGCAGGAAGATTGCCAATTCGGTTTTGTTTGAGCTGTCGTTTTTGTACTTGAAGGCGTTACCGAGAAACGGCAACGACGAGGCACCGGGGACTGCGTCTTGCCGATCGTCAATCGATTCCTGCATCAACCCGCCCATCACCGCAACATCACCGGAATGAACTTTCAGAATCGACTCGATCTCGCGAGTTTGAATTTCTGGAATCCGGCTGACGACATTGTTCTGCGCCAGAGCTGGGCTGGGATCGTTGACGTAGCCGACGATGCGCGAAATGGTTGGGCGCACATTCATGGTCACGCCGCCGTTCTCCTCGATCTGCGGCGTCACGCTCATCACGAATCCGACCGGCACCGTGTTCGGTGTTGAGGTGTAGGTGACCAGGGGCGCAGTTGTCGCCGTGCCTGGTGTCACTTGCACTCCGATGGTGAAGTAGACGCGGTTATCAACCACTTTGAGCACTGCCGTTTGATTGTTCAGCACACTGATCTTCGGACTCGACAGTACCTTGACTTTGCCGAACGACTGCAACAATGACAACGCAAAGCCGATACCGCCCAGACTCGAGGTATTGTTCAGATACCGGAACACCGCGAGACTGGAAGTCTGTCCGCCGCCGGATGAAGCACCGCCCGGCAAGTTGCCCCCAGTCAGCGGAAAAATGATGCCACCGGGTCCGGTGCCGGGCAGCGCGCCGCCGCCGAGCGCCGAGCTGCCCTGCGGTTGCTGGCCGAGTGACCAACCGGTGCCGTCAACCCGAACCCGTGACCAGTTCACACCTTGCTGAAACTGCTCGGAAAGCTGTACTTCGGCGATGGTGGCTTCGATTAGAACCTGCCGTCTTGCTGAGCTCATCACGCGGTCAATGTATTCGCGAACACGCTCATGCTGTTGCGCTCTTGCCCGTACCGACACAATGCCGGTTTCCGGATTGATCATGACGTTCGAAGCCTCGCTGCCACCGGATGAACTGCCAACCGATTCGTTAGCGCTGTTGCTGGCGCTGCTCGATGATGAACTGCCCTGGCCTGAACTCGATGCACCGCCAGCGGCGGTCGATCCACCCGCCGCAGAGGTGGCTGCCGAGTTGCCTTGAGGGGTTGCTGTAGCGGGTCCCGATGTGTTGGTGTTCGCACGGGCCGGTTCCCGAACGATCGAACTCAGATTGACAACCAGTGATTGCCAGAAGCGATTGTTCGACGTGTTGACCACACGGGTGGTCGAGTTATTGCTGGTTTGCGCGCCACCGCCACCGCCCGAGCTGGCCCCGCCCGTTGACGAGATGTTGGTGGCAATGCTGGTGTTGGCTTGCGACTCCCGCGTCATGTTGACGTAATCGATGGTGTAGTGACGAATGAACGGCGTGTCCGGCATGATCACCAGATTTGTGCCATCGAGCTCGTAGCGCAGCTCGACCTGGCGTGACAGGCGCTGCAGTATTTGCGGCAAGGTCTGCTCAATCGCGTTCAGGGTGACCTTACCTTTGATCGACGGATGGACATCAACATTCAGTTTTGCATCGCGCGCCATCGCAAACAGCAACTCTGAAATTTCAACCTGGCTGACCACAACTGAATAGGTTTCAAGTTTTGGTGCCAGGCGCGGTCGCGGCGGCAACATCGGCGTACTCACGGTCGCCGGTATGTCGGTGTTGGCCGCTTTGCCGGCCGTTTGCAAGTGTCCATCAGTGCTACGCGGTGTCTGGGTCAGATGATGGTCGCCCGGGCGTAACGGCGTTGACTGGCAGGCACTGAGCAGCACCGCGATGCTGGTCAGTGCCGATGGCAGTTTGACGAGTCCGCCTATTTTTCTCACGATCAATCCGTTTCCCTGGGACATCGATCAGGTTTTGGCGATGTCATTCATGACGGTCTCCGGCTGGAGAGCGCTACATGAGCCATTGTTCGACAGATCGCGCGGCTGGAAAGGACCGATAAAGCCTGCAAATGCCGCACTTTTCCAGGAGTGAGCGTCGGCAGCAGGCATTAAGCTTGTGCAATGATCACTACAGCAGCCGACTCAAGCCGAACTGGGCAACCCGACCCGATGGCCATCCAGTTCAGACAGATTAGCAAGGCTTACCGCCACAACAAGGCACTCGATGGAATCAGCTTTTCGAGTGCCGGCGCCGAATCGATCGCCATTGTCGGTATCAATGGCGCTGGGAAAACCACACTGCTGCGCTGTCTGCTTGATTTCACGCGCGCCGATCACGGTGAAATCTCGATCGCCGGCGTGTCCAACCGCGAGCCGCGAGCACGCCGCGCGATTGCTTACCTGCCGGAACGATTTGTGGTGCCGCCGCATTTGACGGGTATCGAAAGTCTCAAGTATCTGGCTGATCTGAACGGCCGCTCGTTCGATGCCGATTGCCTGAGTCATACGCTGGCGCGCTTTGATTTTCCGGTGCACGCACTGCGCAAGTCGGTACGCGACTACTCAAAAGGTATGGTCCAAAAACTCGGACTGGCCTCGATTGTTTTGAGTCGCAAGCCCTGGCTGATCCTGGATGAGCCCATGAGCGGCTTGGACCCGCAAGGCCGCCGTCTGGTTATCAAGCTGATCAACGAAGCCCGCACGGCGGGTCAGGGGGTTTTGTTCACCACCCACGCCTTGCAGGATCTCGAAAACCTGTGCGATCGAATGATGGTGATACACAACGGTCGTCTGATTTTTTTTGGCCTGCCGACGACATTGTTGGCGCGGCATGACACGAGCGATCTCGAGCGGGCCTTTCTCGCCGAAATCGAATCAACCGGTAGAGGGCTCCTGCAATGAAACCCGTGACCAATATGCTGATTAATCACTTCGGCTTTCGAGCCGCGCCGTTTCCCCTGACGCCACAGGTCGGGGCGTTTTTCGAAGGGGGCGAACGTCGTGCGACGCTCGACGCATTGTGCTACGCCATCATGAACGGCGAAGGAATCATTACCGTGACCGGTGAAGTGGGTTGCGGCAAAACGATGTTATCGCGCATGCTGATTGAACATGCGCATCCAGGCTTGGAGATTATTTTCCTTGCTCACCCGCGATTGCGGATTGATGAATTGCCCGGTGTGCTGGCCAGTGAGCTTGGCATAGACACGCGCTTTAAGCGTCGCAGTCAGGTACTGACCGATCTCTTTGTGCGACTGATGGAGTTGCATTCGCAAGGTAAACGCGTCGCACTGATTGTTGATGAGGCGCACGTCATGTCGGCCGAGGCGCTTGAAGAGATCAGACTGATTACCAATCTGGACACCAGCCAGCACAAGCTGCTTCAAGTGGTGCTGTTCGGTCAGCAGGAACTTGACGTGACTTTGGCATCCGACGCTATGCGACCTTTGCGCGAGCGCATCACCGAGCGCTTTGTGCTGGCACCGCTCAGCGCCCTTGAAGTAAGGCACTACATTGCGCATCGCTTGCGCCATGTTCAGTGCCGCGCTGATCTGATTGATGAGCGCGCGGCGCTGCATATTGCGCGACGCTCAGGCGGTCTGATGCGGCGGGTCAACATTTTGTGTGATCGCTCGTTAATGGCAGCCTATGTGGCCGGTGCGACCCGCGTCACCCTTGAGCATGCGCGAATGGCCAGTCGCGACGTGCCGTTTCAGACGCTCGCGCCGACGCTGTTTGGGCGTTGGGGCGCTCGGCTGAATCGTTTTGGCCAGACTCGATTCAGTTTGCATTAAGCTTCGCGCTAGGGATTCTGTTCTAAAAAACCCTGCCCGTGGTAATGGTGAATTTCGATCATCTTAGTTACTCAGTCTGCAAATCTCATTAAAAGCAATCAAAGCGACTGGTTAAAGTCAGATCGTAAGAAATAACGACTGATATTTTTCAGAGTCATTTGACCTGATTAAAAAACTTGCGATAAACTTCTGTGACTGTACGGTCATTATTTGACTTAACAGGCACCATTCGAGCGTTCCAGTCGTCCCAAACAGCGATTCGTCAGTTGTTAAGCCTGGTTTCGTGGTAAACCCAGCGCTTCAAACGAATCGGCACCGGCGTCATATTTCGCCTGGGCGGCGGCCATGATCCTGATCGAATCTTCACGACGCGCCACGCTCTGAAAAATTTGCGCTTCGTTGCGGCGGGCTGCCTCAAGCGGCACGTCGCGGCCTTCGATCAGGCTTCGTTTGCAAGCCGCCAGAGACCAGGCTGGCCACCCTGCAATATGGGTGGCCCAGTCAATGGCTGCGGTGCGCAACTGGTCATCGGCAACCACCTTGTTGATTGCGCCCAAGGCGAGCGCTTCGCGCGCGCTGATCGGCCGGCCATCGAGAATCAGCTCCATACATTTCGTGGGTCCGATCAATCGCGCCAATCGGGTCGTGCCGCCGGCGCCCGGGATGATGCCTAAGGCAACTTCCGGTTGACCATAAGTGGCCGACTCGGCGGCAATGCGCAAATCGCATCCCCAGGACAACTCGGCACCGCCGCCCCAGGCCTGGCCATTGTTGGCGGCGATCACGATCATCGGCGAAGTCTCGATCAGATCGAAGACGGCGCGCTGTGGCACTCGATGGTTCGTTTTGGGCGGGCCGACCGCGCGCTGTGTGTCGATAATGTACTGCAGCGACC
>JANORY010000296.1:0-2590 GCA_031415535.1 Burkholderiales bacterium
GCACCTTCAGCTACTCGTTGCGACTAAAACGCACGGCCCTATTTGATATTGCCATGTTGGCCATGCTCTACACCTGCCGGGTGCTGGCCGGTGGTGCCGCGATTGGCGTAAAAGTTTCGTTCTGGCTACTGGCGTTTTCAGCATTTTTGTTCTTCAGTCTGGCACTGGTCAAACGGTGCGGTGAACTGGTTGGGGTGCGCGATCGGCAGGAGGATACCGCGGGTGGGCGGGCCTATCTGGTGCAGGATCTGGCGGTATTGCAGCCTCTGGGTATTGCGACCACGGTCTGTTCAGTGCTGGTTTTTGCCTTGTTCCTCAGCTCGCCCGAAACCATCTCGCGTTATCCCTCGCCGGCGCTGCTTTGGCTGAGTATCGCAGCGCTGATGCTTTGGTTAGCCCGAATCTGGCTGGTGGCGAATCGCGGTGGAATGCATGACGACCCGCTGATCTTTGCCATCTCGAATCGAATAAGCCTGGTGTTACTGAGCCTGATGTTGCTGGGTTTTGCGGCCGCTGCTACCTTGCCTTAAGTAAGCTCCGGTTTGGGCTTCGCCGGATCGTTGATCGGCAAAATCAGGCTGGCGTGATCGTTTCTGGCCTGGTTCACACTGATCCCGACCGGCCGCGCGGCCAGCCAATCGTTCGGGCAGGGCCTGAGCAAGCTGCTCAAAGCAGCGGCGTCGCGAAACTGTGGTGAGAGCCAATGATCGAAATCTGCGCGGCCCAGAATCACCGGCATGCGTTCATGAATCGGTTCCATGACGGCATTCGGGCTGGTGGTGATGATGCAACAGGTGTAAACCGGCCCGTCCGGTCCCATCCATCGTTCAGTCAAGCCGGCAAAGGCCAGCAAGCCGTCATCGGCGGCGTGAATATAGTGCGGTTGTTTGCGCGCCTTGCCGTCGACGCTGAAGGTGTGCCATTCGTAAAAGCCGTTAGCCGGAATCAGGCAGCGCGAGCGCCGGAACGCGTTACGAAACGAAGGCTTGTCGGCGACGGTTTCGGCGCGGGCATTATTCATTTTTGCGCCAATCGCCGCATCCTTGGCCCAGCTCGGAATCAATCCCCAGCGGACATTACGCAACTCGCGCTGGTTTTGCGCATTGGCGCTGACGATCCAGACATCGGTGGTTGGCGCAATGTTGTAGCGCGGTACGAAGGGCTTGGAGAACGAATTCGAAAACGGCGCATCCTCGAAGATCGTGAAGCCCTCGATCAAGCGGTTCTCGGGACCGTACAGCACATAACGTCCGCACATAAATCTTTCCGAAATTTGATTGGCGCCCCCGACACGAATCGAACGTGTGACCCTCCCCTTAGGAGGGGGATGCTCTATCCACTGAGCTACGGGGGCGGACGGGTTAAATTGCGGTTTCCTTAATTCTAATGGCTGTTAAAGTTCGCAAAGAGCCTGTCTGGGTTGAGAATGTCCAATCTGCTGATCATCTGGTGGTCGAGAACCGGCGCGAGCGAGCAGTTATCAATGGCCGCTGAACAGGGCGCGTGCACCAGCACCGCGACCGGCGTGCTGCGATTGCGCTGCGACTTGGTCGAGCCCGACGATATGCTGAACCACGCCGGCTACCTGTTCGTGTGCCCAGAGAACCTGGGTTCGATGGCCGGCATGATGAAAGAGTTTTTCGACCGCTGTTACTACCCGCTGCTGGAGCTCGTGGCAGGTCGGCCTTACGCTTGCATTGTTTCGGCAGGCTCCGATGGGCAGGGGGCGGTACGTCAATTGGCACGAATCGTAAGTGGCTGGCGACTTTCCTTACGCGCCGAACCGTTGATCGTCAACCTGTCGGCGCAGACGTCGCAACAAATCCTGGCACCCAAGCAAGTTGCACAGTTTGAACTGGAACGCGCCAGCGAACTCGGTGCGCTGTTGGCGCACGGCCTGGAGCTGGGACTGTAATATCAGGCTGATTAGTTGAATCCGATAATTTATTGCGGGAGGACGGTATGAGCCGGCTGGCGTTAATCAATGCGCTCGTATTCGATTCCTTGGCTGGTGTCATGCGTCCGGCTGCCAATGTCGTCATCGATGGCGAATACATCGTCGACGTCCTGTTTGGCACGCCCGAGTTGGGTGACCTGAAGACCATTGATCTGAACGGTCGTAGCCTGTTGCCGGGCCTGATCGATGCCCATGTGCACGTCAGCGCGGTACATTCGACCATTGCAACGATGCTGACGATGCAACCGTCGTTGATCACGGCAATGTCCAAGGGCATCATGGAGCGCATGCTGATGCGGGGATTCACCACCGTGCGCGATGCCGCCGGTGCCGACTTTGGTCTGGTTACGGCGATTGAACGCGGCCTGTTGGTCGGTCCTCGACTCTTTATCGCCGGCCAGGCTTTATCGCAAACCGGTGGCCATGGCGACAGTCGTGCCATCGGCGATCGGCGCATGGTCTGTGCGTGTGCCGGAATCGGCTTGTTGGGTACGGTGGTTGATGGTGTTGCCGAAGTTCGCAAGGCGGCGCGCGAACAACTGCGAAGCGGCGCGCACCAGATCAAGATCATGGCCGGTGGCGGTGTTGCCAGTCCGACCGATCCGATCGACGGCACGCAGTATTCAATGGAGG
>JANORY010000297.1:0-7462 GCA_031415535.1 Burkholderiales bacterium
TTTATGAAGACCTGTCGCGTATGACGCAATTCGGTCGCTATCGCGGCTGGATCATTGTGCAGGGCGTGCGATACCTGATTGAGCCTGCTACCTGGATCGGGCAACGTGATCGGTCCTGGGGGGTGCGTGCACCCTTGCATACCGACGAACATCGCCCGCCAGTAGTGGCCCCCAGCAATTTTTTCTGGACCTGGGCCATGTGTCAGTTCGACGATATGGGCGTGCTGTTGTTTATCAAGGAGCGTGAGCCGGATCAGGCCTGGTACCTGTCGGGCAGCGAGTTTCGCCGCGCCGCTGACGGTAGCGTCACACACCGCGAGATGACTGCGGTCAAGCATGACTATCAATGGGCCGACGATGCGCTGGGGCAGACGCTCGTCACCGCCGATTACCACCTTGAGTTCTCCGAGGGCCCGCCGCGTGATCTGCATGTTGAGGGCTTAAGGCCGCGCTTCTATCTGAAGGCCGGACTCTATGGCGGATTAAAAGGCTGGAACCACGGCGATGACCGAGGTGAGTTCTACAGTGAACATGAAGTCTGGAATCTCGATGATGCGGACACGCGAGTAACGGCGCGCACCCTGTCCGATCATGTCCTGCGCGGCACCACCGAGGGTCGGGTCGGGTTCGGCATCGCCGAGTATGGCGTCGCTTCAGGCTATAAGCGTTATCTTGCACCGCAGCGTTTCCCGGTACTTTAAGAAACTGCCTTGCCGCTGTCGGGTGCCGGCAAGATCATGAAAAATGTTCTGCGTGATCCATATTGGGTAGGCAAGACAAAAGCGGTGAATTAACGAGGTGCCGGAAACTGCGCGCCCTTGAACCCATGTACAAACACCTGGCAGATTCGTTCGGACAACTCGGCCGGCGAGATCGCGCCGCTTTTCTGATACCAGGTGAAGGTCCAGATGATCATGCCGAACAGCAACATCGCATACGGACCCCGGACATTGACTGGCTCCATCAGTTTCGGATTGATCTCTCTGAGCAGGCTGACCATCAGATCAACCAGACGTCGCTCGAGCTTGCGAACTTTCTTGCGCTTGGCATCCGGCAGGTAATGGAGGTCATTCATCAGTACCTGGTGTTCGTCGCGCGAATTCGCCGCCCGCTTCACAAAGGCGCTGACGTAGCGCGAGAAGCGCTCTTCGGCCGACAGCGGCAACTCGACGATGGCGCTCAGTTCAGCGGCCTGTTCGGTGATGTGTTCGCTGACCATTGCAAACAACAGATCTTCCTTGGCCGGAAAGTAATGGTAGAGGTGCGATTTGGAGGTGCCGCAGGCAGCCGCGACCTCGATCATGGTGGCGCTGTCGAAGCCTTTGCGCGCAAACAAGGCGGCCGCGCGACTCAGGATGGATTGCTTCTTCGATTCGTAGTCGTCAGCGCGTACGCGAGTCATGCAGAATCTCCTTATTAATAGCCCGACGGGACGGACTATAATACAGAATGGCAGAATCGCGGCTTGTCATCACCCTCATAATCGCCTTCACCATCGCAGGAACACGGTATGCCCGCCTTTGAATTCAACGAACCCAGCATGCTCGACGAAGATCACCGCATGATCCGTGCGCAAGTGCGCCGTTATGTCGAAGAGGTCATCATGCCGCAAGGCGAAGCCTGGGAGGCAGCCGGCGAAATTCCGCGCCAGGCGTTTCGTGACTTTGGCGCGCTCGGGTTTCTGGGCATGCGCCATCCGGTTGAATACGGTGGCGGTGGTCTGGGGCCGATGGCCTCAACCGTGCTCGGCGAAGAACTGGCGCGCTCGACCTTTGGCGGCGTCGCTTCAGCCTTCACCGTGCATAGCGATATGTCGATCGCTCACATTGCCTTGCGGGGATCACATGCTCAGAAGACCAAGTATTTGCCGCCGGCCTGTGCCGGCGAGAAGATCGGCGCCGTCTGTGTGACCGAACCGCATGCCGGCTCCGATGTCGCAGGACTTAAGACCCGAGCAGTGCGCGATGGCGACGGCTGGGTCATCAATGGCTCGAAAACCTACATTACCAACGGTGTCTATGGCGATATCTATATCGTTGCCGCCCGCACCGATAGCAACGCCAAAGGCAGTCGCGGAATCTCTCTGTTCATCGTTGAGAAAGGCACGCCTGGATTAAAAATCGGGCGCAAGTTTGAAAAACATGGATGGCGTGCGTCTGATACCGCCGAACTGTTCTTCGAAGACCTGCGCTTGCCGCCCGACGCCTTGCTGGGCGAAGAGGGTAAGGGCTTTTACTACATCATGAGCACCTTCCAGAACGAACGATTGGTGGCCGGTGCGATGAGTGTCGGGCAATGTGCCAAGGCGATTGAACTGACCGTCGACTACGTCCAGCAACGCCAGGCCTTCGGCAAGAGTTTGTGGGAACAGCCGGTGGTGCGCAACAAGCTCGCCTGGATGGCCTCGAAGTCAGCGGCGGCGCGCGCGCTGGTTTACCAGTGCGCGCAAATGCTTGAGGAGGGCAAGGACGCGGTACGTGAGGTGTCGATGCTCAAGGCCTATGCCTGCGAAGTACTGCAGGAGGTTGTACATGGCTGCTTGCAACTGCATGGCGGTATCGGCTACATCATCGGCACGCCGATCGAGCGCATGACGCGCGACGCTCGTATTTTGACCATTGGCGGCGGCGCGACCGAAGTCATGCTCGAGGAAGTGGCGAAGCGGATGTAGTTCTGTGCTTATGGTGTGATGATGACCTTGCCCGTTACCTTACGATTCATCAGGTCATTGAGCGCTTGAGCACCTTGCGCGAGCGGATAACGCGCCGAGATGTGCGGGCGCAGTTTTCCTTGCGCGACCCAGGTGAACAGCTCGCGCAAATCGGAATGAAAGCTCTTCGGTTCGCGTTTGGTGAAATCACCCCAAAATACACCGACCAGTGAAGCACCCTTGAGCAAGGCCAGATTCAACGGAATTTTCGGAATCTCGCCATTGGCAAAACCGACCACCAGATAACGGCCACGCCAGGCGATTGAACGAAACGCCGGCTCGGCGTACGCGCCGCCGACCGGGTCGTAAATCACGTCCGGACCCTTGCCGTCAGTCAGTTTTTTGATCGCCTCGCGCAAGTCTTCGGTGGTGTAGTTGATGGTCGCGTCAGCGCCATGCTCACGACAGATGGCGAGTTTTTCCGCCGTTGAAGCGGCGGCAATGACCTTTGCGCCAAGCGCTTTGCCGATTTCGATCGCTGCCAAACCGACCCCACCCGCCGCGCCCAATACCAGCATGGTTTGGCCAGCCTTTAACTCGCCGCGATCCTTGACGGCATGATACGAAGTGCCATAGGTCAAGGTGAATGCGGCCGCCACGTCGAAATCGATACCGCTTGGAATCGGAATGGTGCGCTCGGCGTCGACCGCCACCTTTTCGGCGAAGGCGCCGTGGCCGCAGTTCCCGATCACGCGATCACCCAGTTTGACCTTGGTCACACCTTCACCGACGGCTGAGACCACCCCGGCGAACTCGGCACCTGGCGCAAACGGCAAGGCCGGTTTGAACTGGTATTTGTTTTGAATGATCAAAACGTCCGGGAAATTGGCACCGGCCGCTTTCATGTCGATGACGACCTGGCCGGCGGCAGGCTTGGGATCGGCAACCTCTTCGAGCACCAAGGTGTCGGGCAGGCCGTATTGCTTGCAAAGTAGTGCTTTCATGGAAGACTCCTGATGCTGGTAGGATTAGGTCGAATTAACGGAGAACCGCATGGCTCAAATCGTTCTGATCGACAGTTTAGACGTCCTGGCAAAAATGGTCGGCAAAGAGGTCGCGGTTTCCGACTGGGTTGAAATTACCCAGGAGCGAATCAACAATTTCGCTGCCGCGACCAATGATTTCCAGTGGATTCATGTCGATGTCGAACGCGCCAAGGCCTCGCCGATGGGCACCACCATCGGCCATGGCTTTCTGACCCTGTCCCTGATCGCCGGATTTTCGCAGAGCACCTTCAAGGTCGACGGCGTGCGCATGGGCATCAATTACGGGCTGAACAAGGTCCGTTTCACGTCGCAAGTGCCGGTCGGCAGCAAATTACGGGGCCGCTTCACACTGAAAGAAACCAAACCGATTGAGGGCGGCCTGCAAGTCACCTGGAGCGTGACGGTAGAGCGCGAAGGCTCAGACAAGCCAGCCGCGATTGCCGAGACGATCGGGTTGATGTATCGGTGATTCGCTGATTTGGTGATTCGCTGATTGCCATGAGTCCTCGGCCCGGTGACCAAGTAATATTAAGCCTGCGACTGGGAGCAATTGACGTGGACCCTGGCAATCTGGCAATTCTAAGGCGGCTGGCAGCCAAGTACGTTTGGTGGAAGACGCCGGAGGAGGCTGTCGAATTTCCCCAGCGGGTCATCGCACAGGTGATGAATATCGGTGACTATGACGATCTTCACCGCCTCGCGGTTCAAGTAGGTGACGAGGTTCTGCGTGACGTCATTGCGCACGCTGAGGCGGGCCAGTTTAACGAACGCTCCTGGGCGTACTGGCACTATCGTCTTGGGCTGGCTGAATTGGGTGGTGTACCGCCGCTACCGACGCGCAAGTTTGAATGAACGCTACCTTCAAAGCGTGCATGCAAATTTTGCCTCCAGGCCAGCAAGGCTTGTGGCCCGAGCTGGCTTCGGTCACGGCTGCCGGATTCGTTTTGTACGGTGGTACGGCGATTGCGCTACGTCTTGGACATCGAACTTCGGTCGACTTTGATTTTTTCAGTGAGCAAGCGCTTGATCGGGAATCGATTGGAGCCATTGCGCCGTTTGTACGGCGAGCCACCGTCATTCAAGATGAGCGAAACACCTTAAGTGTGTTGATGCCGGTGGCTGAGGAAGAAGCCACTCAAGTCAAAGTTTCTTTTTTTGGCACTATCGGTTTCGGTCGAGTTGGTGAACCTGAATTCACCGAAGACGGCGTCTTGCAAGTCGCCTCAATGGATGATTTATTGGCGACCAAGCTCAAGGTTATTCTTCAACGAGCAGAGGCCAAGGACTATCGCGACATCGCGGCAATAATCGGGTCGGGCGCGGATTTGCTGACTGGCCTCGCGGCGGCGCGTGAATTGTTCGGTAAGACTTTCCAGCCCAGCGAGAGCTTGAAGGCTTTGACTTTTTTCGCCGATGGCGATCTTGCGACCCTCACGAATCGGGAAAAAACCATTCTGATTTATGCTGCCAGTACCGTTCGAGAATTGCCGCTTGTTTCGATTCGTTCCTATCGACTCGCAACGCAGACGACAAGAGTCGCTGGCTTCACGCCATGATCGAACAGATATTTGGCGGGAAACCCATAATAACGGCGAGAACAACAGAGGATTCGAAATTCATGAATAGTCGTGACCACTCAATCTCCGAAGCCCAAACGCTGGCCGCAAACTGGCTGGCATCGTTTGCCCAATCGCTACAATCACAAAACATTGAGCAGACCCTGGCCTTGTTCGAGCCGCAGGGCCACTGGCGTGACCTGCTCGCGTTTGGCTGGAATCTGAGCAGCCACAACGGCCGAGCCGCGATCGGCGCGATGTTGTCGCGATCGCTGGCGAATACGGCACCCAAGAATTTCCGGCTGGCACCACAACGAACCGCGCCGCGCTATGTCGAGCGCGCGGGCAACGAAGTCGTCGAGGCGATGTTCGAATTTGACACCGCGATTGGCGCGGCCAATGGCGTGCTAAGACTGCTGCCTGCGCCCGATCATCCCACTGCGGCGCGGGCTTGGATCGTGCTGACCGCGCTGGATTCGATCCGCGGCCACGAGGAACTGGTCGGCGCGCGCCAGCCCCATGGCGACGATTATTCGCGCGAGTTTGGCGGCGCCAACTGGCAAGACAGGCGCGATGCCGCGCAAGCCTATGACGATCATGATCCTGCGGTGCTGGTCATCGGTGCCGGCCAGGCCGGTTTGTCGATCGCCGCGCGCTTGGGCCAGCTCGGCATCGACGCCTTGATGATCGATCGCAATGCCCGCATCGGCGATAACTGGCGCAATCGTTATCACTCGCTAACCTTGCACAACGAAGTGCATGTGAATCACTTGCCATACCTGCCGTTCCCGGCCAGTTGGCCGGTGTTCCTACCGAAAGACAAACTGGCGAATTGGTTTGAAGCCTACGCCGAGAGCATGGAGCTTAACTGTTGGACGGGCACCGAGCTTGCGGCTGGAAGTTGGCACGAGGACGAGCGGCGCTGGACGGTTCAATTGCGTCGCGCCGATGGCTCGATTCGGGTGCTGCGCCCACGCCACCTGGTATTTGCCTCCGGCGTCAGCGCAATTGCGCACCTGCCAAAGTTACCTGGCCTCGATCAGTTTGCCGGCCAAATCGTGCACTCGGGAAATTACAGCGAAGGCTCGGCTTTTAAAGGACGTCGGGCACTGGTACTGGGCACCGGCAATAGTGCCCACGACGTCGCTCAAGATTTGCACTGCAGCGGTGCTGCGGTCACGATGATTCAACGCAGCCCGACGCATATCGTCAGCATTCGCGAAGCGCAGCGGGTCTATTCCCTGTACGCCGAGGGCTTGCCGCTCGATGACTGTGATTTATTGGCGACCGCCATGCCGTACCCGGTCTTGCATCGCGCCTACCAATTGGCAACCGCCCTGTCGCGGCAGGCGGACGAGGCGCTTCATCAAGGGCTGGCCGCGCGCGGCTTTAAGCTGAGCGACGGTATAGATGGTACCGGTTTTCAAATGCTGTACTTGCGCCGTGGCGGCGGCTACTACTTTAACGTCGGTTGTTCGGACTTGATCGTCGACGGCAAGATTGAACTGCTGCATTACGATCAAATCGAGCGCTTTGTCGAGCACGGCGCGCTGCTGCGCGATGGCCGGCTGGTGCCTGCCGAGTTGTTGGTCCTGGCCACCGGCTACCAGAATCAGCAAGAGGTGGTGCGGGCCAGCCTCGGTGATGCGGTCGCCGATCGGACCGGTCCCGCTTGGGATTTTGGTGACGACGGCGAGCTTCGGAACATGTGGCGGCCGACCGGTCAGCCGGGACTCTGGTTCACGGCGGGCAGTTTGGCGCAATGCCGAATCTTCTCAAAGTTTCTGGCCCTGCAAATCCAGGCACGCGAACTGGGCCTCAGCCTGACCGAAGGCGAGAACCCGGCGACCGTCCCAACGTCGGGCGTGGTTCACTAAATTGTTTTATCGAACCACCAGAGTCACGTTAACCGTTTGAGTGCTCACACCGTCGGTCGCGTTTACCGCAATCGTATAAGTCCCCGGCGGTGTTGAAGTGCTCTTGGCTGCGCCACCGCCACCGCCACCGCCGCCGCAACCAGCCAATGTGCTGCTGCGGATCAGTAGCACTATTGCCCAGTGTGACAGCGAAGCGCTTCTGCGGCGGCGCGTGCCATTAACTCTGATTGCGCCGAGCGCAAGCAGTGCCAGGCCTGCTGATCCCACCGCGCCGGCACCGAGGGCGGCGAGCGGGTCACTGACGCCAGTGCGCAGGGTCAGCTTGGTGATGAT
>JANORY010000298.1:0-10995 GCA_031415535.1 Burkholderiales bacterium
GGCATCACAAGCGGCATCACAAGCGGCATCACAAACAGTATCGCCGGCCACGGCAGCGCCGCTGCCACCGACCGCAATGCCGGGCCGGCGCCAGATTATTCGTGAAGTGGCTTTCGATGCCACGCGCAATCGTCTGCTCCGTGCCATCGACAGTCCGTGTCAGCTCGAAGAAGTTCTGGTCGACTTCTGGTACAACCACTTTAATGTCTTCATCGGCAAGGCGCTCGATCGAGTGCTGGTCGGGCACTATGAGCAACACGCCATTCGGCCCCATGTGTTCGGTCGATTTCGCGATCTGCTCGGTGCCACCGCCAAACATCCGGCCATGCTGTTTTATCTCGATAACGCCCAAAGTGTTGTGCCGGGTTTCGTTGTGCCGGCCGTGTTGCGACAGCGCGGCGCTACCGATCTGCCGCCGCCCGCGCGGGGGCCGCGCGCCAATGGACTGAACGAGAACTACGCGCGCGAACTGATGGAGCTGCACACCCTGGGTGTCGATGGCGGCTACTCGCAAAAGGACGTCACCGAACTCGCCCGAATGCTGACCGGCTGGACATTCGAGCGGCGCGATTCGACCGGCCAGGCATTTCGTTATGACGATCGACGCCATGATCACACCGCCAAACGCTGGCTCGGCCGCAGCGTCGAAGTGACCGGCCTCGCCGAGGGTGAATGGGCGCTCGATATCCTCGCCGCCCATCCGGCCACCGCCCAACATATTGGCTTCAAACTCGCCCAGTATTTTGTTGCTGATCAACCGCCTCAGTCGTTGGTGCAAGCGCTTGCCCGGACGTTTTTGAGCAGTGACGGCGATATTCGTTCAGTGCTGCGCACGCTCATCAGTTCTGCCGAGTTTTGGGACCCGACCCATCACAAATTCAAGACACCCTACCAGTTCGTCGTCTCGTCAGTGCGCGCCGCCGGCTTTTCCTTGCCGGCCAATGTGCAAGTGCTGCAAGGCATCTTGAATCAGCTCGGCATGCCGCTCTACGGCTGCCCAACGCCCGACGGCTACAAGAACACCGAAGTCGCCTGGCTCAGCGCCGACGCGATGACGCGCCGCCTCAGTTTCGCCACTGCGCTGGCCAACGGCCGGGTCGCACTGAACCGCACCGTCGATCCCAACACGACGGCAAACATGCCCGCGCTCGATTGGATTGCCCTGCTGCAGACCCTAGGGCCATCCATCAAAACGAGCACCCGCTCGCTGATCGAAACCAGCAGCCCAGAGCTGCGCGCGGCTCTGGTGTTGGGCAGTCCGGAATTCATGCGGCGCTGAATCGCGAGGCCGCAGTACGCACAGGAGCACAGCATGTTGAATGAGCAAAGTGAATCACATGAATCTCAGCCCTTGAATAGGCATCAGAAATTGAGTAAGCATCAGCAATTAAATCAGTTCGGCAAAATGCAGCAACGTCGGCGCTGGCTGAAGGCAGCTCTGGCCAACGCGTCCTCAGTCAGCATTGCAGCGACCTTAGGCGCACTCGGTCCCGGCCGCGCAGCCTGGGCTACCAGTTCACCAGCCGCCGTTGATCGCCGCCTGGTTGTTATCATCTTGCGCGGCGCGCTGGATGGGCTGAACACGGTGGTGCCCTATCAAGAAAATAACTACTACCGTCTGCGCCCGACGATTGCCGTCGCGCGGCCTGGTGAAATCGACGGATTGATTGATCTCGATGGACGCTTCGGACTGCATCCGGGTCTGGCCGTGCTCAAACCCTATTGGGACCAAGGCTCACTCGGCTTCATTCATGCCAGTGGCTCGCCCGACCCGACCCGTTCACACTTCGACGCCCAGGACTATCTCGAGTCGGCAACGCCAGGCCGGAAGTCAACGCCAACCGGCTGGATGAATCGACTGCTGGGTGCGTTAAATCATGACGCGCCGCTGCTGCGTGCGGTCAACGTCGGCGTGAACCTGCCGCGCATCTATAGCGGCCCTGGCAATATCGCGACCATCGCTTCGGGTGATGCAGCAACCCGCCCACTTGCCACCGACCGGCCGGCGGTGAACGAGGCCTTCGCGCGCCTCTACACCGGCGATGATGCGATGTCACAAGCCTTTCGCGATGCCGGCGCGAGCCGCCGCGAGATCGTCGCCGGACTCGAGGGTGTCGACACCCAGGCCGACAATGGTGCCGTTTCCTTGCGCGGCTTTGCACAGGATGCCAACCGGCTCGGCAGCCTGATGCGCCGCGATGCCCGCGTGCAACTCGGCTTCATCGCGGTCGGCGGTTGGGATACCCATGTCAATCAGGGCGATGGTCGCGGCGCATTGGCCGGCAAGCTCGTGCAACTGGGTGAGGGGCTGAATCAATTATCGAAGTCGTTGGGCGAGCGTTTTGCGGATACCGTCATTATGGTCATGTCGGAGTTCGGACGCACCGTCCGGCAGAACGGTAACAACGGCACCGACCATGGACATGGCAACGTCATCTGGATGCTGGGCGGTGCCGTCAACGGCCGGCGCGTGCACGGCGAGTGGCCCGGCCTGGACGATTCGGCATTGTATGAAGGCCGTGACCTGGCGGTGACCAGCGACTTTCGTCAGGTCGCCGCCGATGTCTGCGCGCGCCACCTGCGTCTAAGCGATGCGCAACTTGCCAAAGTATTTATTGATATGCCGCAGGGTCGAGTTGCGCTCAATACGCTGCGTTCCTAGCCAAGCATCCATCGACTGGACCGAGTCCCAACGACTAGACCGGGTCCCAACTAAATACGTCGGTGGTGACGTCGAGCTTGTGCATTGACGATTTGAGCGCCGGCATGCCATGACTGGCAATCGCTTGCGGCGTCCAACCTTCGCTGCGGTGCACCGACCGCACCGGTCGCGGTTGGCTCATGATAAAAATTTCGTTGTTGCGCACCGCAAAGATCTGTCCGGAGACGTCGCGTGCTTCTTCGCTGGCCAAATACACCGCCAGTGGGGCAATTTTTTCGGGCGTCATTTGTTTCATGCGTTCTACCCGTGCCTTCTGATCGGGGGTATCGGTCGGAATTCCGCCGATCATTCGACTCCAGGCAAACGGCGCAATACAGTTCGAGCGGACATTAAATTTACGCATATCCAGCGCGATCGATTTCGATAACCCGGCAATCGCCAATTTCGCGGCAGCATAGTTGGCCTGGCCGAAATTGCCGATCAGACCAGAGGTCGAGGTCATATGAATGAACGCGCCGCTCTCCTGCTCCTTGAAGTGCAAGGCGGCAGCCCGGCTGACAAAGTACGAGCCATACAGATGTACCTTCACCACCGCGTCAAAGTCGTCGACACTCATCTTGTGAAAAAACCGGTCGCGCAAGATACCTGCGTTGTTGACGACAATATCGATTCGGCCGAACGCATCGATCGCGGCTTGGACAATGCGCTCGGCACCAGCGGCATCAGAAACAGAATCGGCATTGACAACCGCTTTTGCGCCGAGCGCACGAACTTCTTCGGCCACGCGCTGCGCTGGACCCGCGTCCTTGCCGTCGCCGGCAACCGATGCGCCGAGATCATTGACCACAATGTTGGCACCTTCGGCGGCCATTGCCAAAGCCATCGCGCGACCAATCCCGCCACCGGACCCGGTGACTACCGCAACCTTGCCAGCCAGCATTTTTTCTTGCGTCATGTTGTTGTTTTCCCTTGCTGATAATGAGTGATTTGGCGGGTGCCCTAAAGTGCCTATACAAGTCGTGAGTGCGGCGGCAAGCCGCAACGCAAAAACTCCATTTGATCGCCCAGTACATGACCCCGGCGGGCCTGCAGTATCAGGTCCTCCCAACGGCTCGGGACATAGGGCACATACAACAGCGGCATACGCGCCTCTTCTGGTGTGCGATCGGCCTTTTTCTGGTTACACGGTCGGCAGGCCGCAACCACGTTGGTCCAGCTATCCTTGCCGCCCCGTGAATACGGCACGATGTGCTCGCGTTCAAGATCCTGCGAGACATGCAGACGGCCGCAATAGGCGCAGGTAAAGCGATCGCGCGCAAAAAGTTTGTGATTAAAGCGGGTCAACTTCGGCTGGGCACTCAACAGTTTGCCGGCCGCGCATTGGCCCTTGACGGCCAAAATAGGATGAACGTCAATGAACGAGCGGTTCGACGTCAACCGACTGACGCCGCCATGCAGTCGCGCGCAGACACCGCCGTAAGAATAGGCAACCGAGTTGGTTGCGTAGTAGTGAGCGGCTTCTTCAATGTTGATCCAAGTTTCCGGAATCCCACTGATATCCAGCTTAAGAACCGACGGCCACATTCCTTTCCTTCGTCCCTTGCCTCTTTTGACGGTACACCGCAAGCATAACGCATGACGGCGATATTGGTCGTTTTGCGGCGACAGAACCGTTGGTACGGGCGAAATCGACCATTGGTTCGAAAACGCTTGAACCTGTCGATCCGGGGCGAAATAGTGTTCCTCTATACCGCCAAGAGGTCAGTTCATGAACCATTCCACGTCCTCGATCCCGCACTCGAACGATTTCGCTCAATCGCCCGGTACAGTTCGCGCCACCGGTGCCGTTATGCGTCAGTGCCTGCTGGCGCTGGTCCTGGCCAGCGCGCTCGGTGCCTGTGGCGGCGATGGTGGCGCCTATGATCCCAATGCCAACGCGCAATCAAAGCAGGATGGCGTCGGCGTGCCGCACACAGTGGGTGGCAGCATCGCAGGTTTGGGCAGCTCTGGACTGACCCTAAAAAACGGCAGCGAAACACTCAGTCCAGCGGCGGGCGCAAGCAGCTTTGTGTTTGCCACCGCCGTTGACGACGGCGCGCCCTACACGGTGAGTATTAATTCGCAACCCGGCGGATTCAGCCGCTGCAGCGTCAGCAGTAATGGTAATGGCGTCATCGCTGCCGCTGATGTGACCACGATTACTGTAAGTTGCGCGCAGACCGATGCCGTGGTCAGTACGGTAGCCGGCAGCGCCACCGCCGGTGCCGCCAACGGCGTCGGTAGTGCCGCCGGATTCAACTTTCCCTACGGCATCGCCAGCGACGCCGCCGGCAATATTTATGTCGCTGACGCGTTCAATCACCAGATCCGCAAAATCGCCCCTAACGGTAGCGTCACTACCCTGGCTGGTAATGGTGCCGAAGGCAATGCTGATGGCGCAGCCGGTGCCGCGCGCTTTTCCTACCCGTTCGGATTGGCCGTTGATGCGGGCGGCAACGTTTACGTCGCCGATTGGGGCAACCACAGCATTCGCAAGGTAGCACCCGATGGCAGCGTCACCACCTTGGCCGGCAACGGTAGCTCCGGCGCGGTCAATGGCAGCGGCAATGCCGCCAGTTTCAGCGGGCCGTTTGGCGTCGCGGTGGATAGCGCCGGTGCAGTGTATGTGGCCGATACCAACAATAATCTGATCCGCAAGATCAGCCCAACCGGCAGCGTCAGTACGCTGGCCGGCATCGGCAGCCAGGGAGCCGATAACGGCAGCGCTGCCGTCGCCAGCTTTCGAACACCGCAGCACCTGGCGGTCGATTCGAGCGGCATTGTGTTTGTCGCCGACACCGGCAATCACCAGATTCGTCGAGTCTCGGCAACCGGCGAAGTCACAACATTGGCGGGTAGCGGCGAAGCGGGTAATGACAACGGCGCGGCCGCCGCAGCACGCTTTAACAACCCGGCCGGTATCGCGGTCGATAGCAGCGGCGTGCTGTTCGTCGCCGATTCGGAAAACCAACTGATCCGACGCCTCACGGTCAACGGTCAGGTCAGCACGCTGGCCGGCAGCGGCAGCGCCGCATTGAGCGACGGAACCGGCCTTGCGGCGAGCTTTAACTCACCGCGTTCGATGGTGATCGAGGCCAACGGAACTCTGCTGGTCGCCGATGGCCGCAATCACAGTATTCGGCGAATCGTCTCGCAATAGCCCGCCCCATTGCGGGCTGCGCTGCTGATCTGGTATGTTGCCTGATCCTGCACAAATGTACCGGCAGGCGGAGAACTACCGACGTGATGAATAGCGACGTGATGAATAGCGGCGTGATGAATTGCAGGCGAATTAAATGACGCCAAGTGGCAGCCGAAGGTTGCGCCAGGAAAGCCATTTTGATGGCCGGCAAATGCTCTGTTATGCCGATCGCCCGGCGAATCTGCTGGCGCTGTTTCGAGCAGCGATCAGCGCCGTACCGGATGCGACCGCGCTCATCGACGAGCAGAATCAAATCAGCTACCGTGAACTCGATCTGCAATCGGCAACGCTTGCCAGAAATCTGCTCGCGCGCGGTCTCGCTGCCGGCGACCGCATGGTGGTGCTAACCGGCAATTGCATCGAATTCGGCATCATCGCATTGGCTGCTTGGCGCGCCGGGCTGGTGCTTGTGCCGCTCAATCCGCGCAATGTCCGCCATGAGGTCACTTTTGTGTTGAACCAGTGTCAGGCAAAAGCGCTGGTCCTTGAAGCCGCACTTGCCGATCGAGCACCGACTGATTCGCAGGCACCGGGCTGCACACTGCTGCTTGAGGTTCAGACCCTGCTGGCCGGCTTGGGCACCGCGATCGACGCAGGCGTCCAAGCATCATCGCCGTGGCATGAACCGGGCGAAGAAGATGTCGCCGTGTTGCTTTACACCTCGGGCACAACCGGCCAGCCAAAGGGTGCGATGCTGACCCATCTGAACCTGGTTCACTCGGCATTACATTTCGTCGATGCGATGGAACTTCAGGAAGCTCGGGAGCGTTCGTTGCTGGCCGTGCCAATCAGTCACGTCACCGGCCTGGTTGCCATCTGGCTGACCATGGTAGCGGTCGGTGGCTGCACAGTGATGATTCGCGAATTCAAGTCGCCACGCTTTCTCAACGCCATGGTGAAGCATCGGGTGACCCATACCATCGTTGTCCCGGCGATCTATAACTTGTTGCTGCGCGACCCGGACTTTGCCACTTATGACTTGAGCGCCTGGCGGATTGGCGGCTTTGGCGGTGCGGCGATGCCCGAGACAATCATCAATGCGTTGGCACAAACGCTGCCCGGCCTCGGACTCATGAACGCTTACGGCGCGACCGAGACCACCTCGCCGGTAACCCTCATGCCCGCAAGCCTGCAGCGCGCTCATCTCGACAGCGTAGGCCTGCTGTTGCCGTGCGCACAATTGCGGGTGGTTGACGAGCAAGGCCAGGCGGTGGCGGCCGGCGAAGCGGGCGAGCTGTGGATCGCGGGCCCACTGGTCGTACCCGGTTATTGGGATAACCTCGACGCCAGCGCGCGCGAGTTTGTTGATGGATTTTGGCGATCGGGTGACATTGGTTCGATCGATGCACAAGGTTATGTGCGGGTGTTCGACCGCAAAAAGGACATGATCAATCGCGGTGGCTACAAGGTCTACAGCGCCGAGGTCGAAGGTGCCTTGTGCGCCCATCCGGCAGTACTCGAAGCGGCTGTATTTGGTCAGCCTGACCCGGTGTTGGGCGAGCGAACCAAGGCAGTGATTGTGCCGAAGTCGCCTGGCGAATTCGAATCTGCAGCGGGTACAGCGAATGCGTCGAGTGCGGCGAATACTGCCAATGCGGCCAGTGCGGCGAGTGCGGCAGCGTTACGTGTGCACTGCGCGACTTTGCTGGCCGACTACAAGATCCCGGACTTCTTCGAGTTTCGATCGGCACCGTTGCCGCGCAATCCGAACGGCAAGGTGCTCAAGCGCGAACTGCGCGAAGCTCGTGAATCGAACGCAATACCTGAGTCGTCAAACCAGGACTTCTTTGCCACCGTAGCCAGCCGTTCGGCGCATGCCTTGCGTGGTGACTATGCTGGCGCGGCCGCTGACTTCAGTGTGGTTCAACAGTACGACTTGTACACCGAGGCGCAGCACGATGTCTGGCGCCGTTTGCACGAACGCCAGCTAAAACTGGTGGTCGATCGCGCCTGTAGCGCGTTCCTGGACGCGTTGCAAGCGCTCGATTTCGGCCGCGCTATCCCGCGTATGTCGCAAGTCAATGAGCAGCTTTTTCGGGCAACCCGATGGACTTTAGTACCGGTGCCAGGACTGATTCCCGACGAGATTTTTTTCGATCATTTAGCGAGACGACAATTTCCGGTGACCGTCTGGATTCGTGAACCCGAAGAGTTTGACTATATTGCCGAGCCCGATATCTTTCACGACTTTTTCGGTCACGTGCCGATGTTGTTCAACCCGGTTATCGCCGACTATTTGCAAGCCTATGGCCTGGGTGGTCGAAAGGCGGCCAGTCTGGGCGGGCTCAAGTATTTGGCGCGTCTTTACTGGTACACAATTGAATTTGGCCTGATTCGTGAATCCGACCGAGACTCAGGGTCGTTGCGCGCCTACGGTGCCGGTATTCTTTCATCGCCGGGCGAAATAAGATTTGCGATTGAAGACCCGCGTCCGCACCGATTTGACTTCGATCTGGTGCGCGTCATGCAGACCCGCTATCTGATTGATGACTTTCAAAAGACCTACTTTGTGGTCAATTCGTTCGATCAATTGTTCCAGGAAACCGCGCCAGACTTTTCATTGCTTTATCGGGCGCTGAAGCGCTTGCCGGAACTCGCGCCGGACGAAATAGAGCCCGGTGAAACCGAGCTCAGGGTTGCGATTCCGCGGCGATAAGACGGTGTTTCATCGCGCCAGTAACCGGTCGATCGCGTATTGAGCAGCCGCCATGCCCATGCTCGCCGTGACCGAAACGATCGAGCCGTAGCCGGAACAGGCAAGCGCAGCACCGGACACCGCATTAACCGCAGTGGATAATCCTGCAACCGGCGCAATCAGCGAAGGACGATGCGGCTCGGCACTGAAGATCGCGCTAACGCCGAATTTGCGTCCGGCCTCGCGGGGAAAACCATGATCACGGCGCAAACGCGCCCGAACGCCACTCAATAAGGCGTCACCTCGGGTCAGGGCCAGATCCTCACGGCGCAGGCTTAATGGATCGGTACGGCCGCCCGCCGCACCGCATACAATGATCGCTTGATTGTGAACCCGACACTGCGCGATCAGCGCCGCCTTGACTCTGGCCGCGTCAATCGCGTCGATCACCACGTCGGCGCTCGCCGCAACATGCTCGGCGAGATTATCGAGCGTTAAAAAATCATCGATCAGCGTGACCTCACAGCCCGGTGCAATGTCGGCAATGCGCTGGGCCATCGTAACAATTTTCGAGGCCCCCAAGGTCGACTCAAGCGCGTGTACCTGCCGATTCAGATTTGATTCAGCAATATGATCAAGATCGATCAGGGTCAATCTGCCGAGCCCGGAACGGGCCAGCGCTTCGGCCGCCCAGGAGCCGACGCCACCGATGCCGGCAATCAACACATGGCCGGCTTGCAGGGCGTCGAGACCCGCCGTCCCGTACAAGCGCTGCACGCCGCCAAACCGGCGCGCAGTATCCGCCACCGGCGAGGCAGTCAGCGACGGGACCTTGGTCAACTAGCCGGGAATGATCACGGTTGAGCCGGTGGTCTTGCGCGACTCAAGATCGCGGTGCGCCTGTGCAGTGTCAGCCAAGCCATAACGCTGCTCGATATTGATTTTGACCTTGCCGGAACCGACCATCTTGAACAGATCGCGCGAGATTTCTTCCAGATTGGCGCGGCTCGCAGTGTGCGGCATCAGCGATGGGCGGGTAATGTAGAGCGAACTTTTCAGCGCGGTCAGTGGCATGGGCGGCACTGGGCCGGAGGCATTACCGAAGCTGACCATCAGTCCGAACGCCTGCAAGCTGTCCAGCGACGCCTGAAAGGTATCTTTGCCGACCGCGTCGTAGACCACCGGGACCATTTTACCTTTGGTGATTTCGCGCACCCGCTCGGCAACGTTCTCCTGTTTGTACAGAATCACGTGATCACAGCCGTGAGCCCGCGCCAGATCGGCCTTGGCTTGCGATCCGACCGTACCAATGACGGTGACACCGAGTGCTTTGGCCCATTGCATCGCGATCAGTCCGACGCCGCCGGCGGCAGCATGAAACAGGATGGTCTGACCCTTTTGCAATTTGTAGGTACGACGGAACAGATACTGCACCGTCATGCCTTTGAGCATCATGGCCGCAGCGGTATCGAACTCGATGTTCTTCGGTAGCTTGACCAAAGGCGCAGCGATGATATTGCGAACCTCGGCATAAGAGCCTTGCGGCCCGCCCGCATAAGCGACCCGATCACCGACCTTGAAGTTAGCGACGCCCTCGCCTAGCGCCGTGATTACTCCGGCACCTTCCTGACCGACGCCGGCTGGTAAGGGCTGCGGATAAAGGCCAGTACGAAAATATACATCAATGAAATTCAAGCCACACGCCTTGTGTCGAATCTGCACCTGGCCAGGGCCTGGGGGAGGCACGTCTACGTCGACCAGTTTCATAACCTCCGGCGCACCGGTTTGCTCGATAAGAATGGCTTTGCTCATGGTTTTCTCCGTGTTTTTGTCAAGATTATTTTAGAACGTGCCCGGGTAGGCGCCGCCATCGATCAGAAAATTCTGGCCGGTCACGTAGGCGGCCTGGGCGCTGCACAAATAGGCGCAGGCCTGACCGAATTCGTAAGCCGTGCCGTAGCGACCCGCTGGCACCGCAGCGATTCGGCGCTGGGTTGCCTCTTCGAGGCTGATGTTCAGGTTTTTGGCGACCGTCGCATTAGTCGAACGCAGCCGATCGGTATCGAACACCCCCGGCAATAAATTATTGATGGTGACGTTATGCAGGGCGTTCTTGCGCGCAATACCGGCCACAAATCCGGTCAGCCCAGAACGCGCGCCGTTCGACAGGCCGAGAATATCGATCGGTGCCTTGACCGCGCTCGACGTGATGTTGACGATGCGCCCGAACTTGCGCGCAATCATCGGGTCGATGGTTGCCTTGATCAGTTCAATCGGTGTCAACATGTTGGCATCGATCGCCCGTATCCAGTCGTCACGGGTAAAGCTGCGAAAGTCGCCCGGCGGTGGGCCACCGGCGTTATTCACCAGGATGTCCACCTGCGGTGCCGCCGCCAATACTTCGGCACGGCCTTGCTCAGTGGTGATATCGCCGGCTACGGCGATCACGGTGACACC
>JANORY010000299.1:0-7063 GCA_031415535.1 Burkholderiales bacterium
CCGGCCGCCAACAACTCACGTCGAGGAACAGTCCTGGAATCTGCTGGCCTGGCACCGGTCGCCAGTGCTATAGCCGGTATCCGGGGCAGGTCGAACTCGAACTCAATGCGCCGAATACGACTGATGGCCGCGATGCTGGACTTAAGGTCGTCCGAAAGCGGCCAGAGTAGCAAGCGTTCGCCGCCGGATTTCGCCCATTGCGGATAAAGTTCGAAAGCGAATTCACCGGTGTCTACTGCGGTCACATGAGCGCCCAATTCGCGCAAATGTCGGCAAGCCTCGCCAATGCTGGCCACCCCGTCGCGCAGCGCAAGCACAGCGGCCGCCGCCAGGGGGCGCTCGAAGAATGGCTCGCCGGATACTGGATCATTGCTTGGTTCGACAGACGGGCGAACCTTCATCGTGTTCGAAACCGCCGGCAGTCTGAGTACAACGCTGGCTGGGGAACCATCTGCCGGCAGGTTCAGATCCAACATTCCACCGTGTAATTCGGCCAGCGCTTTCGCAAGACTCAGACCTAATCCCGGACCCAGGTAGCGGCCTGGGTTGTGGTCACCCTGCAAGGTGTCAGTGGGGGAAACAGACGATTGATTGACCGGTACGGCGTTGCCGAGACCATCCTTGATTTGAATCCCGACTTGATGGTCCTGCAAGCGCGCAGAAATCTCAATGCGGCCGGCCTTGCCGGTACGCAGAATGACACTCTGAAAAATGTACGCCAAGGCCTCGGCCAGCCGTGCAGGCTCAGCCAGCACGGTCAGTGCAGGATCTGCCACGGTTACCTCGACAAGAATCGATTTTGCATCGATCAAGGCGCGCTGCTGCTCGACCAGTTGATCGAGCAAGGGGCCAATCACAATCGGCGATGTTGCAAGCCTGAATCGAGGCGAAAAAATTTGAATTGCATTGAGCAATTGCTCTGCCAGGCGGCATTGTCGCTGCACCGCCGAGTCGAGTCCTACAAGGGCACGCGCAGAGGTCATTGCGTTCGTGTTGGGCGAACGCAGGACTTGAAGCCATCCGACCATGGCGTTCAAAGGTGAACGAAGCTCATGCGACAGCAAGGACAGGAATGCTTCGTCGGCAACCGGGCCGACGATTGCAGCGACTGCGTCGGGCGTGGCGGTCGGAGGGTCAGACTCAAGCTGGCCTGTCATGGGCAGCCTGTTATTAGCATTATGCGTCCCCTGAAACTGTAAAGTTGCCTGCTGCGCGAACCACCGGCGTACTTATTGTCGCACCGCGTCGCAATAAACTGAATCCACCAGCACGCAAGGCGCATGCCCGTATGAGCTGAAAGCTGGGCGTACTGCGTGTTACAGTGGTTAACAGTGCAGTGCCCGCCCAGATTAACCGAACGAGACGCCATTGGCCCATTCTCACGCCCTGATTGTCGAGGATGACCCTGATGCCGCAGGCGCACTGGCAGAATTGGTACGCGCGGAAGGATTTTCAACCGCGATCGCGACCTCGCTTGCGGAAGCACGCGAGCAACTGATGTTGCGAATGCCGAATCTGGTTTTGCTCGATTTAATGCTGCCCGATGGCAACGGGCTTGCGCTGTTCGAGGCACAGGAGGAATTCGGTGACGTTGACATTGTATTGATGACCGGCCACGCCAGTCTCGATACCTCGATTCAAGCGCTGCGCCTGGGCGCTGTCGACTACCTGCTCAAGCCGGTCAGTCCCAGGCAGCTCAAATCGGTTCTGGCGCGCGCCGGACGCCCCGCCGGGGTCAAGGCCGAGATTGCGGGTCTCACTCAAGCAATTGATCGTGAAGGCAAGTTCGGTCATCTGCGCGGTCGATCATTGAACATGCAACGAGTCTATAACCAGATTGCTCGAGTTGCGGGAACCGCTGTGACGGTTTTTGTGGTCGGCGAAAGCGGCTCTGGAAAAGAGGTGGTAGCGCAGACCGTTCACGAACTGAGCCGACGCCGCAAGGCACCCTTTCTGGCGGTGAACTGCGGTGCCATCTCGCCGCATTTGATTGAAAGTGAAATTTTCGGGCATGAGAAAGGCAGCTTTACCGGTGCCATCCGACAACACCGCGGATTCTTCGAACGCGCCAATGGCGGTACCTTGTTTCTGGACGAAGTAACCGAAATGCCGGTTGAGCTTCAGGTTAAGCTGCTGCGTGTGCTTGAAACCGGTATCTTCATGCGCGTCGGTTCCGACGAATTGTTTGAAACCGATGTTCGAATCATTGCCGCGACCAATCGCGACCCCGCGCAAGCTGTGGCCAGCGGCAAATTGCGTGAGGACCTTTTCTATCGGCTCAATGTTTTTCAAATTCATGTCCCGCCGCTGCGTGAGCGTCTTGAAGACGTGACCCTTTTGGCCGAACACTTTCTGAAGGCGATCAATGAGCGTGAGAAAACCCAGCGTATCTACACGCCAGATGCATTGCTGAGTTTGTTGAATTATGGCTGGCCGGGCAACGTGCGCGAGCTGCGTAATGTCGTGCAACGCTCATACATCATGGCGGAAACCGATACGATCGACGCTGAATGCATACCGTTCGATCAGTCTCGCCAACCCTTTGCAGATGCTTCGGCCGGCACCGCCAGCGTTCACGGCGTCGACACGCCCAAGCTGGTCAGTGTGCCTGTTGGCACTTCAATCGCCGACATGGAGCGAATTCTCATTTTGGAGACGGTCGCCGCGTTCGGCGGACAAAAAGAGAAAGCGGCTGAACAATTGGGTATCAGCTCGAAAACTTTATACACCCGCTTGCGCGAATACTCGGGTGCGGGCGAGTAAGCGCTACCGTCAATTAAGCAGTATGGCTAATTTGATTCAAGCGGTCGCTAACGCGAAACGCTCAGAACGGGCGGTCAGTCGGCGCAGCTCCACCGATGGTATTCGCAATTCGTCGCGATACTTGGACACGGTCCGACGCGCCACGGTAACGCCTTTTTGCTTGAGCACGCCGGTGATCTTGACGTCAGATAGCGGTAGTTCAGGTTTTTCGCTGGCAATGATTTGTCGAATGAGTGCCCGGATTGCGGTCGATGAAAACGCGCTGCCTTCGGATTGAACCTGGCTTGCGAAAAAGTATCTGAATTCAAGCAGTCCGCGCGGGGTCATCATGTACTTGTTGCAGGACACCCGTGATACGGTTGATTCATGCATGCCAACGGCATCGGCTATTTCACGTAACACCAGTGGCTTCATCGCCAAGTCGCCATGTTCCAGGTAACGGCTCTGTCGTTCGACAATTGCTTGGGCAACCCGCTCGATCGTTTTGAATCGCTGGTTGACGTTGCGCAGGAACCAACGAGCTTCCTGGAGTTTCTGCAGCGCCGGGGAAGCGCCGCCGGCGTGTCGGCCGGCATACAGGGCCGCATAAGTCTGATTCAGAAAAATTTTCGGGACGACCGCCGGATTGACCCGCGCGATCCACTGTTTGTTGACTTTGCGAACGATGACGTCGGCCACTACGTACTCAGTTTGTCCCTCGGCAAAAGGCAGGCCTGGTTTGGGGGAGCAACTGCGGATTAATTGATAGGCACCTGCGAGTTGCGCTTCGTTGCATCCCAAAATGCGCATCAATCGGTGGGTATCCGGAATGGCAAGTTCGTCCAGATGTCGATCGACAATTTGAAGCGCCAAAGCAAGGAACACGGGATCTCGGCTGCCGGCTTTTAATTGCAAGCGTAGACATTCGGCCAGATCGCGCGCTGCGATCCCAATGGGCTCGAAGCTTTGCACAAGACGAAGCGCCGTTTCCAGCTCTTTAACTTCGACCGCTTCTTCCGGCGGACACAATTGCGCGAGCTCGAACAGCTCCGTTCGCAGATAGCCGTCGGGTTCCAGGGCGTGAATCACGACCTGAGTCAGGGCCAGCTCGCGCGAATTGAGCCGGCAACTGCGCATTTGCTCAAGCAAATGCTCGCGCAGGCTGACGCCAGCGGGCGTCAAATCATGGATACTGTCGGTCGAACGGCTTGCGTCGCAGGCACCGTCCTTCTCGGTACGATCGGAGCCATCATAGTCGGCGCTTTCGTCCTGCACCTTATCTTCGCTGATGTTTTCGTAGTCATTATGTACAGCTTCATCATCCGCGCCTTGTTCGACGGTAGTGCCATTCGGGTCGGTGAACCGATCGGATACGGTCGATGCTGGCAAGAGCGAATCACTTGGATCTTCTCGCTCGATGAACGGGTTGTCAGCCAGTACCTGTTCGATTTCCTGTTCAAAATCCAACGATGAAAGCTGCAACATACGAATCGAATGCGAAAGTTGCGGCGTCAAGGCAAGTTGCTGACCCGCGTACTGCTTGAATTGTATTTTCATGAACGAGCCCCTGTGCGTCATCGTCGATTAGCCGGTAATTCGACTCTGCCGTGCAAGGCCTGTGCCAGTGATCAAGAAGTCGCCGAAGCAAAACCGCAAGATACTGAAATCAAAGAGGAACTCTTCTGAAACTCCAAATGCGCGCGGCAGAAACGTTGTGACAATTCAAATGGCAAGGAGCATCAGGCAGGCAAGAATTACTCCTGCCTTGTAAAACGTTCCTGCACAACACATCAATTTGTCGAGGCCTTGTCCTACATTTACGTATGTACTGCACTCACACAGTCACCGCCGCTTCACCGGTATGATTAGGCGAAGATACTGGGGTTTTTATGGACTTCATCGAACTGAAAAATCCAACGATTGAAGCAAAAAGTCCGGTACTCGAGGCCTACGCAGGACGCGATCAAGTGATTCGACGTGCTCTCGGTCTGATCGCTCTTTTTTGCGCCGGTACCGCCCTCTGGGCTGGGCAAAAATTCATGATCCCACTGGTTTCGGGAATTATGTTGGCCATGCTGCTCGCACCCATCGTGGCTTTTCTGGTTCGCGTGCTCCGGCTGGAGTTTCTATCGGTGGTGTTAGCGTTGACGGCAGTGGTGACAATTTCAGTCGCCGCCATCGCCTTTTTTGGCGGACATATCACGCGTGTGGTCGATCGTGTTCCCGACATGATTCGAGCCGTGTCTCAACAACTTGCAAGTTCCGGACCGGCCGACGGCACTTCGATCATCGGACGCTTTCGCGATGCGATCACAGAACTGGAGAGGGTGGCCGGCGAAACGGTTGCCCTGCCCGTAACTGAAAGCAGAAAGAAGCGTCCGACCGTTAAATTGGTCGAACCGAAAACAACCCAAACGGTTCCACCGGTCAGTTTGGCATCGGATTCGGCAGCGGTGGTACGACTCACGGCTGTGAGCGGATCAAGTGCCCTCGCAAGTGTCCTGACAACCATCAGCATCACGTTTTTTACGGCCTTTTTCATTCTGGTTGGTGGCAGTGAGTTGCGACGAAAATTTCTGGATTTATGGGGTGCGAGTCCGGACGCTCGAGTTCGCGCAACGAAAGCACTGGCTGAAGCTGCCAGGCAAACCCGCATCTATGCCGGTGTGCTGCTGCTGACCAATACGCTGATTGCCGTCGCGGTTTTCCTGGCCTTCCTGGTGGCCGGTTTACCGGACCCGGGTGGCTGGGCGGTGGCCGCAGGCTTGCTGCATGTCGTACCGTATTTAGGCATGGCACTGCTCGCAGTGCTCGGTGCTGCTGAAGCCTATCTCGCCCTCGGCAATTGGGGTGGTGCCTTGGCTATTGCTGCGTTTATTGTTGCGGTTTCAACGGTGATCGGCACCTTGGTCAGTGCCTGGCTGCAAGCACGATCCTCCGAAATGAACCCCGCTGCGGTTTTTGTGGGACTGATGTTCTGGGGGGCGCTTTGGGGCGTTTGGGGGCTACTGCTCGGACCCGCCTTAGTGGTTCTGATGAAAGTTATTGCTGAACAAATTCCGTCTGGTGAACGATTTGCGCGTTTACTGTCTGGCTGAGTTATTCGCCGGGATGATCAATGAACGCAGCAAAATTTCCAAGCGACTGGGATCAACCGGTTTGACCAGATGATGGTCAAAGCCGGCCGCTCTCGAAAGCTCACGATCGCGGTCCTGTCCCCAGCCGGTCTGCGCAATCAGAACCACGGATTTTCCCCAGGGTCTGCTGCGAATTTGCTGACTGACTTGGTAACCGTTGAATCCGGGCATGCCAATGTCCAACAGCATCACCTCCGGCCGGTGTTGTTCAGCAATCTGCAAGGCCGACTCGCCGTCATAGGCGGTATGCACATGGTGCCCAGTCATCTGCAACAGCATGGCGAGGCTATCCGCGCTGTCTCGGGAGTCATCAGCAATCAGAATGCGGTAGGTGCAATTAATGTTTGACTCCCCGGACATTGAAGTTTGGGCGGTTTCAGGAACAAGCTGCATACTCGATACCGGCAACCGAACGATAAATTCGCTGCCCCGGCCCGCGCCTTCACTGTGCGCGGAAATTTGGCCACCATGCATTTCAACCAGACCCTTGATCAGCGACAGTCCAATGCCCAGGCCTCCTTGTGATCTAGCCAATGCGGCGGTTACCTGACCGAACATATCGAACACATTCGGCAAATGCTCGGGAGCGATGCCAATTCCGGTATCGGATACCCGTACTACTACAGCGTCATGCAGTTCCTCAACCTGTAGAGAAATCGTTCCTTTGCCGTCGGTGTACTTGGCTGCGTTGATCAGCAGGTTGGAAAATACCTGAGCCAATCGGGTCAGATCACCGTCAAGCATGATCGGCTGTGCCGGCATGTTCAGGATCAGCTCATGACCCGCCGCATCAATGTACGGCCGTGCAATCTCGATTGCCTGTTCCACCACAATCTGCATTTCCAGATGCTCGGTTCGCAACGCTAATTTGCCACTGGTGATTCGCGAAACGTCCAGCAGGTCTTCGACCAGATGAGCCATCTGTGCCACTTGACGATCGATGAGATCGCGGCACCAATTTAACTGCGGGTCTGCCGTTGCAACGCGGCGCATGACGTCAACGGCGTTGCGGATCGGTGCCAGCGGATTGCGCAACTCATGCGCCAGAGTGGCAATAAAATGGTCCTTTTTCTGGTCCGCGTCGCGCAGGCTGTGTTCAAGCTGGCGGGCGTTGGTTACGTCGGTAGCCACGCCGACAATTTCGCGCACCTGACCGTCGGGATCGCGCAAGAACGGCCGCCACA
>JANORY010000300.1:0-1538 GCA_031415535.1 Burkholderiales bacterium
GTGTTGACCACGGTTCCGTGGTGGGCAGCGATTTTGCGGGTGCCGTTTTCGATCATCGCGCCGATCATCATTGTCATTTGTGCAGTCGGCGCATTTACGGTTCACAACAAACTGTTCGACGTTGTGATGATGCTGGTGTTCGGCCTGCTCGGCTACCTGTTCAAAAAACTCAAGTATCCCTTGGCCCCGCTGGTGCTGGCGCTGGTGCTGGGCGATATGGCCGAATCGAGTTTTCGCCAGTCGATGCTGCTGTCAGGTGGCTCCTTGTCGGTGTTCTGGGCGAACCCGCTAGTCGCTTCGATCAGCGCCGTAGCGCTGCTGATGTTGTTATCGCCGGCGCTCGGCAAACTGTTCAGTTCGCTGCGGGCGCTGGGTCGCGCTTGATCATCAAACGAGCGGCGTGTTTGTCGAGTGATCTGGTGAGCAGGCGAGTCAGGGCGTAAACGGTCGACAGGGTTGGTGCCGGCGTGTCGGTAATGCGCGCCAACTCGAGCACACTGCCGACCAGCGCTTCGAGCTCGAGCGCCTTGCCCAGTTCGACATCTTGCAGCATCGAGGTTTTGTGGGCACCGACTTTTTCGGCACCCTCAATTCTCTTTTCAAGTGCGATCTTGAATTGCACTCCAATTTTTTCGCCGACCGTCTGCGCCTCGCGCATCATCGCGCGCGCCACCTCGCGGCTCGGCTCGAATTGGCAGATTTCCTCGAGCGTGGCATGCGTCAAGGCCGATACCGGATTGAAGGTCAGGTTACCCCACAGCTTGACCCAGATTTCATCGCGGATATTGCTCGACACCGGCGATTTGAATCCGGCGTCGATGAGTATTTTTGCCAGCGCCAGAACCCTGGATGATTTTTCACCCGAGGGCTCGCCCAAGGTGAAGCGATTGCCCTCGATCACTTTGACGACGCCGGGTGCGATCAGTTCGCAGGCCGGATAAACCACACTGCCAATCACCCGTTCGGGTCCGAGCAGTTGCCACTGCGTACCGTCAGGGTCGACCGATTCGAGCTGCGTGTTTTCGAACACGCCGCCATTTTTATAGAAATACCACCACGGCAATCCGTTCTGCAAAGTGACCAGAGCGGTGCCCGCATGGCAGAGGTGCCGGATGTCCTGGGCGACCGGCGCTACCTGATGCGATTTCATCGTCAACAGCACATAGTCATGGGTGCCGGCATCGGCAATCGCACTGGCCCTGAGCGATCTGACGTACTGTTCGCTGCCGTCTTCCTCAATGAGTTTGATGCCCTGCGTATGCAAGGCCTGCAGATTGGCACCGCGTGCGACAAAGGTCACATCAGCGCCGGCCAAACACAGGCGCGCACCCAAAAATCCGCCGATCGCACCGGCACCGACAATCGCAATGTTCATGATTTTCTTTCCTGACCGACTGCGGGCGATGTATCGCTCGTAGGCGCTGCTGCGCTCATCGACGCTGCGCCGCCTGTGCTTGCCGCCTCGCTGATGGCCGACGTAGCACCCATACGATTGCTCAACACCCCAATGCCGTCGATTTCAACTTCGACCAGAGCGC
>JANORY010000301.1:0-1309 GCA_031415535.1 Burkholderiales bacterium
TCGCGCCGGACTCGAACACGACGCGTTCGTTATCGGTGATGACCGGCGATTTTCCCAAAGGGTGAATTGCCAGCAACTCGGGCGGCGCCAAGCGGGTTTGCGCGTTGCGTTGGTAGTGCTTGATTTCATAAGGAGCACCGAGTTCTTCGAGCAGCCACAAAATGCGCTGCGAGCGCGAGTCGTTGAGATGATGGACAACAATCATGTGCAATTCCTGTGCGGGGTAAGCATGGCTGGGCAGCATACAGCAATCGTGGTATTGAGAAAACGGCTATAGTCAAGCGCAAGGTGGTGATCGATATCCGGTCCGGCACCGCACGATACTATTTCACGAAAGGTTTGATTGATGTTTGCAAAGCTGTTTAGGTCGCTGACCGTGCTGGTCGCATTGACGTTGACGCAAATCCTTGGGCCAGCGTCGCTCGGTAGCAGTTACGCGCAAAGTTACCCGACCAAGCCGATCCGTCTGATTGCACCGTATCCGGCCGGTGGTGGCATTGATACGGTGTCGCGTATCATTGGTGAGAAACTGGCGGCCCGACTCGCTCAGCCGCTACTGGTTGAGAATCGACCCGGCGCCGGTGCAACCATCGGCGCTGATGCGCTCGTCAAGAGCGCGGCTGATGGCTACACCTTGATGGTCGGCAGCATGGTCGACTATTCACTGTCACCGCATTTTCATCGCAACTTGAGTTTCGACATGAGTCGCGATTTTGTGGCGATCGGCGAAATCGGTTCCGGCACGGTTGCCGTGTTGGTGACACCGGACTTGCCGGTGACTTCACTCAAGGAGTTGATCGCGTTGGCGAAAGCGAAACCCGGTGAATTAAGTTTTGCATCCTCCGGGCAGGGCGGCCTGATCCACCTGAACGGCGAGATGTTCAAGCAGATGGCCGGCGTTGATCTGGTTCATGTGCCGTATAAGGGCACCACACAATTGCTGCCGGACTTGATGGCCGGCCGAATACCCCTGGCGATTGACAGCATTCCGGCACATTTGCCGCATATCAAGAGCGGCAAACTGCGGGTGCTGGCCGTCACCACCCGCGAGCGTTCGCCGCTCCTGCCGGAGGTGCCGACGATGGCTGAAGCCGGTCTGCCGGGCTTCGAGTCGGCGACCAATTACACGCTGTTCGCGCCGACGGCAACCCCCAAGGAGATCGTCAGCCAACTCAACCGTGAACTCAATGCCGTGTTGCAAATGCCCGAGGTGCGCGAGCGCCTGCTGGGCCTGGGCATTGTTGCCTCTGGTGGCAGTAGTGAAGCGGCACAAGCGCGGATTGCACCGGAAATGAGCCGCTGGGCAAAG
>JANORY010000302.1:0-1878 GCA_031415535.1 Burkholderiales bacterium
TTACTCGGCAGCTTCACCCCATCAATGGCAAACAACTCCTTGCCGATCAGCCCCATCCGGTCACAGGTCATCAGCACCTGCGTGAACAGCGGTTTGATCTGCTCACCCAACTCGCGCACAAACTTCGCAATGTGCGTGTAACTGGGCGCCGAATCACCGCTGAGCGCCATGAACAACACATTCTGTTGACACGCCCGCTCAATCGAGCGGCTGCTGATCAACCCTCTCGAATACGCCAGCAACACAATCTTGAGCATCACCCTCGGATCGTAAGCCGACGCGCCCGTCTCATCGTTCTTGAACTTCGCGTCCAGCGGCGAGAAATCCAACTCTTCGTCCACCAGATGGTCCAGTGTGAACTCGAACGTGCCCGGCACAATCTGCTCGCTGAACACCACCGGAATAAACTTCGGGTTGCGGTCTACAACTTTATAGCGTGGCATCGGAAACCTCGGAACGAGTACAGATTCGATGCGCTAATTATCACGTCATCGATCGCATTTGAAAATACTCAGCGACGACTTTTTGCACAGCCTCAACGTCAGAGTTGAGAGGCGGCAGGCACCGGCCTCCTGCCAAACAAAACTACTGCTGACGCCGTCCTCTCGAACCACAAGTTAAGGCGACACACGCTCGCGAATCCGATCGTACTCACCCGCCTCAAGGTTTTCATTGTTCCGATGTCCTGTGGTAGATCACGCATTCCAGCGCCTCACGTTCTGACTACGTTCGACCAGAATACCGGCCGAAGTTCGTCTATTCAAGCCCAGTGTTACCGGTTTCGCTGCGCCTTGGAACCAACCTGGCAAACCAACAAACTTACTCGTTGCAAAACCGCCTGGAAGCCAAAACTAACATCGCACGCCGTGCCCGAATCCAGTCTTGAATTTTGGACTCAGTTCCCGCATTTCGTGTCCTCGAAATCGGACTCCGACCCAAGTGCGCTTTAACGTCCTTTTCAGCGGCGCCACGGCGGCACTAGGCCGTTCGCAGGCTCGCTGCTGAACGCCGTGGTGTCCGTTGCAAATAAAAGTTAAGTTTCCTCACGCCACCCTCAACACAAGGCGCTTTCCGCAAGCACCCACGTACTTGCGTACCGTCGCTATTGAGGGCGAATGCTTCCCGGTCGCCAACGACCTTTCCAATCGCGCCACTGACGGGGCCTGCGTTCCCATTCGTTGCGCAACCTCGGCCTGCGTCAACCCAGCGTCCAATCTCGCCTTCAAGAGCGCATCGAGTAACGCGCCTTCCTCTCGCTCAATTCGCTCGACCTCGGCACGCACCCCAGGGCGCTTCATCAATTTCTTTACGATCTGCTCATGACTGGCCATCTTTGATCTCCTTCAGGCGCTTTAGCGCAACTTCCAATACCGGCGCCGGAGTCTTCGGTGTCTTCTTCACAAAAGAATGCAGCATCATGATTCGACGGCCAACCAAGGTACAAAAGAAAACTCGAGCTATTCCTTCGGCACCCTTTAATCGCAGCTCGAACAAACCGCCACCGAGACCTTTCGTGTGTGGTTCACCTAAATTGGGACCCAAAGCAATCATCCGACGGGACAAAACGACGTACCGCGCAGCGAGGGTATCTGGCAGAGCCAAAATATCTTCCTCGACTTGATCGCTGTAATAGGTGATCGCGAAGTCCACGCGCCAAGAGTAACAAATATGTTACTTCGACGCAACCCCTTTTTCTATGCTGGATTCAGCGGCACTGACTTGGTGGAAAGGATACTTAGGCAGCGCGTGAAAATAACTTGACCAATTATTCTTGTGTCGGTTTAAATGAGGCATGCATGTCGCGTCGGCAATTCGGCAGATCAAGTCACGCTACCGTTCTCTCGAACCGTTGATGGACGAGCGGATGCGCCGGCAATG
>JANORY010000303.1:0-2576 GCA_031415535.1 Burkholderiales bacterium
CCCGGTCCAGCAAGCGAATGCCGAACTCCTGATGCGCCATCTCGCGACCGCGAAAACGCAAAGTGATCTTTGCCTTGTCGCCCTCTTCGAGGAAGCGCGTCAGGTTTCGAATCTTGACACCGTAATCGCCATCGTCTGTGCCGGGCCGAAACTTGACCTCCTTGACCTGGATGATCTTTTGTTTGAGCTTGGCTTCATGCGCCCGTTTCTGTTCCTGGTATTTGAATTTACCGAAATCCATCAATCTGCACACCGGCGGCACGGCCATCGGGGCAATTTCAACCAGATCGACTTCCTTTTCTTCGGCCATTCTCAAGGCTTCACGGGCGCTGACAATTCCTAGCTGCTCGTTATCGACTCCAATCAGTCGTACCTCGGGAACATTAATCTCACCGTTAATTCGGTTCGAGCGAGACTCAGTAGCGATATTCAATTCTCCTGATAAGTTACTTTAACGACCATCCGCAACGCATTGATTTAAAGCGGTAATACAAAACCAACTTGTGAATTAACGCTGTGCGGCAATATCATTTTCGAGCCGGCTGACCAAGTCTTCAAGCGTCATGACTCCGAGACTTTCGCCACCCCGCGCGCGTACGGCCACCTGCCCAGCTTCACGCTCCTTCTCGCCGACCACCAGCAAATAAGGGATCTTCTGCAAACTGTGCTCGCGGATTTTATAGTTGATTTTCTCATTCCGCAAATCAGAGCCCACTCTAAACCCTTGTTTTTTCAGCGTTTGCGCGACGCCTGCCGCGTATTCCGAAGACGGCTCACTAATGTTGAGCACCATCGCCTGGATCGGCGACAGCCACAACGGTAGTGCGCCGGCGTGGTTTTCGATCAGGATTCCGATGAAGCGCTCCAGCGAACCGACGATCGCGCGATGCATCATCAGCGGCACCTTACGCGAGTTGTCATCCGCGACGTACTCGGCCCCCAGTCGCTCGGGCATACTCGGGTCGAACTGAAAGGTGCCGCATTGCCATTGGCGGCCAAGGGCATCTTTTAAGGTGTACTCAATCTTCGGCCCGTAAAAGGCACCCTCACCCGGCGTCACCTCGAACTCGACACCCGATTCGCGCAGTGAACTCATTAGCGCCTGCTCAGCGCGGTCCCAGTCCTCATCCGAGCCGATGCGATCTTTGGGCCGCGTCGCCAACTTGTAAATGATGTCCTTGAAACCGAAGTCGGCATAGACCTTTTGCAACAGCCGCGTGAACGCGCTGCATTCAGCCGAGACCTGTTCGGGTGTGCAGAAAATGTGTCCATCATCTTGCGTGAAACCACGCACCCGCATGATGCCGTGCAGCGCCCCCGACGGCTCATTGCGATGGCATTGGCCAAACTCGCCATAACGCAACGGCAGGTCGCGATACGATCGCAGATCGGATTTGTAGATCAGGATGTGACCCGGACAATTCATTGGCTTGACCGCATACGAGCGACTCTCGGATTCGGTGATGAACATTTTCTCGCGATAGTTCTGCCAGTGCCCCGTGCGCTCCCAAAGCGAACGATCGAGTATCTGCGGACCCTTGACTTCCTGGTAGCCGTTATCGACATAGACCTGACGCAAGTACTGCTCGACCTGCTGCCACAGCGCCCAGCCTTTCGGATGCCAGAACACCAGTCCAGGACCCTCCTCCTGAATATGGTACAGATCGAGTTCGCGGCCCAGCTTGCGATGATCGCGCAGCTCGGCCTCCTCGAGCATCTTGAGGTGGGCGTCCTGTTCGGCTTGTGTTGCCCAGGCCGTGCCGTAAATGCGCTGCAACATTTCGTTCTTTGAGTCACCGCGCCAATAGGCACCGGCCAGCTTCATCAGCTTGAAGACCTTCAGCTTGCCGGTGCTGGGCACGTGCGGGCCGCGACACAGATCGATGAACTTGCCCTCGCGATACAGACCAATGGGTTCATTGGTGGGAATCGATGCAATGATCTCGGCCTTGTAGAATTCGCCAATCGAGCGGAAAAACGTAACTGCTTCGTCGCGCTGCCATTCTTCACGCGTTACCGCTTCGTCCTTGGCCGCCAGTTCGCGCATTTTTGCCTCGATTGCGACGAGGTCATCGGGCGTAAACGGTCGCTTGTATGAGAAGTCGTAAAAGAAGCCGTTCTCGATCACCGGCCCGATCGTCACTTGCGCGTCGGGAAACAACTCCTTGACCGCATAAGCCAGCAAATGTGCGGTTGAATGGCGCAGAACGTCCAGGCCCACCGCATCCTTGCCGGTTACGATGGCGACTTCTGCGTCCTGCTCAATGCGCCGGCTGGTATCGACCACATGGCCATTGATCTTGCCGGCCAGCGCCGCCTTTGCCAAACCCGGGCCAATGCTCAGCGCCAGTTCGGCGACCGTAAGCGGTGCGGCGAACTCACGGATTGAGCCATCCGGCAATGTGACCTTAATCATGTTCCTGCCCAAACAAAAAAAGCGCGGAAGAACCGCGCTTCAATGAACTTAATTTGGTAGGCGCGATTGGACTCGAACCAACGACCCCCACCATGTCAAGGTGGTGCTCTAACCAGCTGAGCTACGCGCCTGGGTGGCAAAATTATATCAGGCGCGAAGG
>JANORY010000304.1:0-8490 GCA_031415535.1 Burkholderiales bacterium
GCGGCAGGCGGAACGCTGAACGATGGACACCACGATTACTGCGGTGCTCGGCCGGCGAATCTGGGACTCGCGCGGACGCCCGACCATCGAAGTCGAAGTGCGTTTGCGCAATGGTGGCTTTGGGCGCGGTATCACGCCGGCCGGAGCGTCACGCGGCAGCCATGAAGCCGTCGAGTTACGTGATGGCGGCGCGCTCGATGGCGGTCTGGGCGTCGGTCTGGCGATTGCCCAGGTCGAGTCCTTGATTGCACCGGCACTGATCGGTCAGGACGCCAGCGACCAGGCGGCGATTGATCAGACGATGATCACGCTCGATGGCACCGTCAACAAATCGCGGCTCGGCGGCAACGCAATGATCGCCACCTCAATGGCCGTCTTGAGCGCCTGCGCCAATGCCTTGCACGTACCGCTCTGGCAACACCTGGCGCAAGGCCATTCGGTGCGCATGCCGTTACCGGAGATTCAAATATTCGGCGGCGGCGCGCATGCCGATCGACGGGTCGATATTCAGGACTTTATGGTCATGCCGGTGGGTGCCAGCAGTTTTGACGAAGCACTGCGAGTCTGTGCCGACATCTACCGCGCTGCGGGCGCATTAATGACCCAACGCGGCAGCCGAATGGGGGTCGCCGATGAAGGCGGCTGGTGGCCAGATTTTCGAACTAATCAGGAGGCGCTTGATACGCTGGCACTGGCCATTCATAACGCTGGTCATGATGATGGCATGGCGCTGATTTCGCTCGATTTCGCCGCCTCGGAGTTTGGCAAGAACGGCCGCTATCAATTGGGTCTGGAAAGTCGCGACCTATCCTGCGCTGAATGGATCGAGCAAATTTGCGATTGGGTGGCCCGTTATCCGATCATCTCGATCGAGGATCCCGTGTCCGAAGACGACCAAGCCGGCATGCGCGCGATTACCGAAAAACTGGGCCACAAAGTGCAAATCATTGGCGACGACTTTTTGGTGACCAATGCGCGTCGCGTCGAGGCGGCGCAAGCCGCCGGTTGCTGTAACGCCGTGCTCATCAAGCCGAACCAGGCAGGCACCATCAGCGAAACACAGGCAGCGCTCGAGGCTGGTCGCGCTGCACGCTGGGGCACGATTGTCTCGGCACGCTCGGGCGAAACGGAGGATGTCATCATTACGCATCTGGCGGTTGGCTGGAACGCCGGCCAACTAAAAGTCGGATCGTTCGCGCGCTCAGAGCGCATGGCGAAATGGAACGAAGCCTTGCGAATTGAACGCGAGCATCCGCAGATTCTCGCCTTTGCCGGTCGCGCGGCGCTGCCCGTGTTGACGTCAAAGTGAACGAGGGGTTTGTCGATCTGCTGAACAATCCGGCGGCGCTGCAGCAGATGCTGCGTGAGACCGGCCTGTCGGTCAACGACAAAGTTCATCAAGCTCGGTTGGCGGTGCACCCGCTGACGGGCGGTGTGTCGTCGAATATTTTTCGAATTGAACTGGACGGCAAAAACTACTGCATCAAACAGGCCTTACCCAAGTTGAAGGTTGCCAGCGACTGGCAGGCACCGATCGAACGGGTGTTTGCTGAAATTGACTGGATCAAAACCGTCGCGCAATGGCAGCCGCATAATGTTCCGGAGATCGTCGCCACGCACCCGGCAAGCGGCTCATTCATCATGCGTTTTCTGGATGGCAAGGATTGGCCAAACTGGAAAACTGAATTACTTGCTGGCCGGGTTGAGCGTCACGTTGCCGAGCGCATCGGCGCGATTCTCGGTCGAATTCACCAAGCCAGCGCACGGACTGATCGCTTCGCGCGCCAGTTTGCCAACGCCGCAAACTTTCGCACCTTAAGGCTCGACCCCTATTTGCTGGAATGCGCGCGCAAGCACCCGCGACTCAGCGCACAACTGCACCACCTGGTTAGCCGTACCGAGGCCAATACCCTGGTACTGACCCATGGCGATGTCAGTCCAAAGAATATTCTGCTGAACCGGCACGCCCATGATGAGCCGCTGTTGCTCGATGCCGAGTGCGCCAATTACGGTGATCCGGCGTTCGATCTGGCCTTTTTGTTGAATCATTTTGTGCTGAAGGCGATTCATATGCCCGACGCCCGTGCAGCGCTTCTGCAGTCCTTCGATGCGATCTGGGACGCTTATCGGGTGGCAATTACCTGGGAGTCCGAGACCAGTCTGCAAGCCCGTTCAGCCAGCTTGTTAGCGGGCTTGCTGCTCGCTCGCATCGACGGCAAATCGCCAGTCGAATACCTCAATGCAGCCGACCGTGATCGGGTACGCCGCCTGGCCACGCCGCTGGTCGAGCAGTCAGTCGATCGACTCGGCGCAATCCGCGATACAGCAGCGCAGCTCAACTGACCAGATAACGTTTAACGGCTGACTCATCCCATTCGACGCCCGAGCCGGGCCGATCGCTTGCTTGGACGTAGCCGTCGCGCACCACCAGCGGTTGCGCCAGAATCGGATTTGCCCAATCAACATATTCGAGCCAATGCGCAGTGGGTGTTACTGCCATCAGATGCGCGCTAATTTCCGAAAACAAATGGGTAGACATCTCGACACCGAACCCTTGTGCGAGCGCCGCAGCGCGCAGCCAACCGCTGACACCGCCGATACGCTGCACATCGGGCATCACCAGGTCCGACGCACCGCTGCGCAACGCCGCCAGCATCTCGAAGCTGCTCGCAAAATTCTCGCCAATTTGAACCGGTGTGCGCAACGCGGTGGCAATCTTTGCCGAGCCGACATAGTCATCATGACGAATCGGCTCTTCAATCCAGACCAGACCTTCATCATCGAGCATCAGGCCGCGCCGGATGGCCTCATGCACGCTCAGCGCCTGGTTAAAGTCCGACATCAGCGCAACCTGCTCACCGACCGCTTTGCGCACTGCCCGCACCGCTTTCAAATCGTCGCGGGCGTCGGGCCTGCCAAGTCGAATTTTCAAGGCATCAAAACCCTCATCGATCAGAGCGAGCGCTTCGTCGGCCAGCTTGGCCACTGGCATTACGCCCAATCCCTTCGAGTTATAGGCGCGGATCGGCTTCGGTTTGGCACCGAGCAAGCGCGCCAACGGTAGGTGTTGCGTGCGCGCCAGAGCATCCCACATCGCCATGTCAATGCCGGCCTGCGCCAAGCGCTGCACGCCGGCCAGGCCCAGTAGCGTGAACTTCTGGGTCAGCTTGCGTTCGATGTCAAGCGGTGCCAATACATCACCGGTCAGCAGGTCGGACATCGACTGGACTAGACTCACCAGCGGTTGCAAGGACAGCGCCATGATGCCGAACAAATAGCTGTGACCGACCACCCCTTCCGAGGTTTCGCAATCAATCAGCACCAGTGGCGCCTGCACCACCGCGCCGGAGCTGGTGTGCAGCGGGCGGCTCATCGGCACCACTACGGCGCGTGCGCTCAAGCGCCGGATCGTCTGCTCAATGAAAGCACTCATACCGTGACCCGATCAGGTCGCAGCAGCCGCTTGCGGCGTCAGCGAGAAACCGGACTTCGGAAAGTGGACATGAACCGTTCCGGCGCGGTGATCATTACGCGCGATCACCCATTCGTCGTCATGCTCGGCGACTAACACACCGTCCGATGGATCAATGCCGTAGTCAGTTGCGGCAATCCTGACGCGTGGGCCAGACAGGTCCGCCGCATCGGTTTTTTCAGAATGTGAGCGCGCCAGATCAATCGCATCGCGGCTGCTGAGTTCCTCGTACTGGCCGTGCCCAAAGGCCGCAATTCGAGACATCCACGCCAGCAGATTCGGATAGGCGTCGAGCACACTGGCAATCGCCCGAGCTTGCTGCACAAACCACAGCGGGTGGTACATCGAAAAATCGGCAACCGTCGCCAGAGATCCTAACAAAAAGGGTGCGCGGGCATTACTCAACTGATCATCAAGGCGACGCAGATGACTCAAAAAGAGCGGCGTCGACGCCGCCAGCGACATCCGTGGCACAGTACTGCCGATCCGCATTGCTTTTCGATCGGCCGCAAAGGCGGCCAACTGCTCGTCGCTGTGGTCTGGAAACAAACTCTTGATCACTGCCGGTTGCGTGGCCTGGGCAACACAGACGCTAAACCAGGTGCTGTCCGCCCAGGCAGCAATGACGCTGGCATTGGCACGCTGCCCATCCGGAAACAACGGTGAGCTGGACGACAAGCGGTCAATGACGCAAGCGATCAGTGCGGTGTCGCAAAAAATGCTTCGACCCATTTGTAACACCGGGGTCTTGCGATAACCACCGGTCAGCGCCAGCAAATCCGGCTTGGGCATGATGATCGGAATGACGACCGAGCGCCACTTCAGCCCCTTAAAACCAAACATCAGCCGCACTTTTTCAGCGAACGGTGATTGCGGATAGTGATGCAGTACGATCGGACGGTCAGCCAAAAAAGTTTCGTTCATGTAGGTACCTGCAAGCATCCAAAAGAGGTCAATACTGGATACGCAGTTTAGTCGAATTTCTGCAAGCCGCCGATTGTCAGTGACCGATCATCGCCGTTTGACTCGAATCTTTATGCTCGGTATTTGCGGGGCAGGACACTAGGATTCGACGGCATCGATTTTGTCAGTCATAGTAGCGACCGCAAGTCAACCAGCGATGCGATCCTTCAAGCGCAGAAACGATTCAGTACATGGCCACACCTTTACCGCCGAGTTACCGACCCGCGCGCACGCTTGGGCAACTCGCCGAACAGGCGAAGCATGATCTGGCGCGACTGAACTTCCCTGCCGAGAACTGGGTGACACCGCAGCACGGCCCCGATGGCAAGGAAATGCTCGACGTATTGATTGTCGGCGCGGGCATGTGCGGCCAAACCGTGGCGTTTGCGTTGCTGCAATTGGGCGTACGCAATATCCGAATCATTGATCGCGCCGCACCTGCCCGCGAAGGTCCCTGGGGAACCTTCGCGCGGATGCAAATACTGCGCTCACCCAAACATTTGACCGGACCCGATCTGGGCGTGCCCAGTTTGACTTATCGGGCCTGGCACGAGGCCAAGTTCGGGCTTGAGCACTGGTCAAAGTTACACAAGATTGATCGGCTCGAATGGCTCAACTATTTGCAATGGCTGCGTGAGCGTACCGGCGTTCAGGTTGAGAATCTGACCTCGCTCGAGCAGTTGACGCCAGTTGACGAACGTCTGCACGCACAACTTCATCGCCAGGTCGACACCGCCGGCTTTGGTGCCGCCATTGAAAAAATCTACGCTCGAAAGGTCGTTCTGGCGTTGGGCCGTGACGGCAGTGGTGCCTTGCGCTGGCCACAGTTTCCGTCATTCGATCCGCGCTCAAGAAACCTGCATGGCCGCATTTTTCATTCGGCCGACGAGATTGATTTTGAGCAATGGCGGGGCAAACATATTGCGGTGCTGGGAGCCGGCGCATCGGCCTTCGATAACGCCGCGCTGGCCCTCGAGACCGGCGCGCGCAAGGTCGACCTGTTCGTTCGCAGGCCCCTGCTGCCGCAAGTGAATAAATCGAAATGGACCGCCTTTCCGGGGTTTATGCAGGGTTTTCACAATCTCAGCGATGAACAGCGCTGGCGGATCTATAGCTACATCTTTGACGAGCAGGTGCCACCGCCCTGGGAATCGATTGTTCGTTGTGATCGGCACCCGAATTTCAATGTTCAGCTCGCCAGCCCTTGGCTGGATTTAAACAGCACCGCCGACCAAGTGTTCGTCACCCAACTGCAAGGCGAGCAGAGTTTCGATGCGGTCATTCTGGCTACCGGATTCGAGGTCGATCTGCTCGAGCGCAGCGAGTTGAGTGCACTGCGCAACCAGATTTTGTTGTGGTCCGATCGGATTTCCGAGGAAGATCGCCTGGAGCATCCGGAAGCCGCCCGCTTTCCGTACCTCGGTGAAGGCTTCGAGCTGCTGGCACGCGAGCCAGGCGCACCCTCCAGCATTGGTCAGATTCATCTGTTTAACCATGGCAGCACCGTGAGCCACGGCGCACTGGCCGGCGACATACCCGGGCTGGCCACCGGCGCACGCCGGATTGCCGAAGCCATCGCCCGCGATCTGTTTACCATCGATGCCGAAGACCATTACCAGCAACTGTTGGCACACGACGAACCGGAACTGCTCAACACCCGGTTCTTCGTGCCGCCCGAGCACCGCGATTCATCCAGTGAGGACCCGTAAATCCAACGACGATTCGCAAGCGCCGTGCTTGTTCGGGATAGGACCCTTCGGTGCATCCGATAGGATCCTTCGGCGCATCCCTCAGCGGTGTACCCGGTACCTTATCAGGAGCACGCCGCGCCGTTAACCCGCGCGCTGGTCACTTCACTCGATAAAACGCCGCTCGCGTTCAGTGTGCGAATCACCATGCCCAGGCAAACACCACTTGCAATACTGTACTCGGTGCTCAGCGCGCCACCCGCACTGCTGGTGTATTTGCAAACCGGGAAAGTACCGGCGGGCACCGTGATGTTTTCAAAAGCCAAGGGCGTGTAGAGCAAGGTCAGAGCCTGGGTTACGTTTGGAAGTCCCGAAATTTGCGTGGTGGCGGTGGTCGAGCTGCTGTAGCTCGTATTCAAGACCGGGTTCACCGGGCGGCGGGTCGGCGGCGTCAGCGAGACCGTAAAATTTTGGCTCGAAAAGCTGGTGACCGTGCCATAACTTAACAAATCCGTCGTATCCCGGTTTTGGTAGCTTTTGATGGTCGACGCCTGAGGAACCCCGGCATTCGCGCCGCTTAGCTCAGTGGTAACGACATTATTCACATTCTCAATCACCGATGAACCGGCGAAGCTTGCGGGACCGGTCGTCAGCGAATTGTTCACCGAGGTTGAGGCGACCGTAGTGCCGTTGGCGGCAAAGCTGCGCAGCTCGACCAGCGCGGTGGTGCCGGTAACAAAGAAGACATCGGACAGGCCACAGGAATTACCCGATGACGCGACCGGGCTGGGTGCCGGCGCTGGACCCGCCGGCGGTGCCGCGGGCGTCGGCGAAGCTGGTGCCGGGGCCGCCACCGGAGTCGGACTCGGTGCCGGTGTTGGGCTTGGTGCAGGCGTAGCCGCCGGTGTCCCGGATACCGCAGTGGGGGGTGCCGGCGTTGCCGCCGGAGATGTGGCTGAATCGCCGCCCCCGCCGCAGGCGGTGAGAATAGCAATCAACGAAAATACGGTCGGCAAACGGTGACAGACTTTCGATTTCACGATCTCACTCCCGGGTTTTATTTTGGTATCAACCGCCGCAATTTCAGCGGTCAGGAATGGAGCATAAGCTTAACAGTCGTAAAAGTAGTTGTCGGAAAACCTGATTTCGGAATCTTCGCTGGTACAAAGGAGCTGTACAAACGTGCGCCACAGACGTGCGTTACAGAAATGCGGTACAGACGCTCAGTCGACGGTGGCACCCGAAGCTTTAACGACCTCAGCCCATTTGGCACGATTGCTTTTCACGGTGGCGCGAAATTGCTCGACCGTTTCATAACGCGGCGTATTACCCGCATCAATCAACTTTTGGCGAATGGCCGGACTGTCGAGCGCATTCTTGATCGCGGCATTAATTCGCTCGACGATCTGTGGCTCCATGCCCTTCGGCGCAAACAGGCCAAACCAGGTGTAGTTTTCGAATCCGGGCAATGCCGACTCGGCAATAGTCGGGACTTCAGCCACTGCACTAACCCGTTTCGCGGTGCTCACGCCCAGCAGACGGACCTTGTTGGCCTTGTATTGCGCGAGGACTGTCTGAACCTGATTGAAGATGCAGCAGACCTCGCCCTTAAGCACGGCTTGCAAGGCTTCCGGCCCACCCTTGTACGGGATGTGCACCATGTTGAGTCCAGCCTTGGCATTGAATTCAGCAAAGGCCAGATGGGTACCCGTGCCATTACCGGTCGACGCAAAGTTGTACTTCCCCGGGTTCGCCTTGACCAGTTCGATAAACTCCTTGACCGAATTGACATTGATGACATCGGCGTTGATCGTCAGTACATTTGAGACGTCAACCATCGGCGCAATGGCGGTAAAGTCCGCCTCAACATCGAACGGCAGGCGTTTGTACAGGGCTGCATTGATGCCGTGAGTCGCGGCGGTACCAAACAATAAGGTGTAGCCATCTGGTTTGGCGCGTGCGACATATTCAGAGGCCACATTACCGCCGGCCCCGGGCTTGTAGTCGACGATGATTTTGGTTCCCAAGGCCTGCTCAAGCGCCGGTTGCAACTGCCGGGCTACGACATCAACCCCGGAGCCAGCCGGAAAACCGAGAATAAGATTAATCGGACTACTAGGCCAGGACTGCGCGACAGCACCCAGTTGAGCACTGAACAAAAACAGGCTCAACAGCAGTTTTACCCCAGCCTTAGACATCGGCAAAAACTCCCGAAACACTCTGAAAACTGCACCACGCCTCAGCAACAAAAACGCGGCAACCGAATCACGATCGGCCGACGCGTCGAAACGGACTCAGATTAGGCCGGACAGGTTCAGGCAAGCTTGTCCATGGTGTTGGTGGCTTCGGCCAACAGATAATAAAAGG
>JANORY010000305.1:0-4386 GCA_031415535.1 Burkholderiales bacterium
TTACCGGACTGCCCAAGACCAAGGGATCAGCAATGGATCGGGTCTGAATCAGCCAGCCTGCAGCCGCATTCGCCCACGCGCGGGTGCCCGAGGCGGTGCCCGCGCTTGAAGGCCCAGATGGGTGAGGATCTTCTCGATCACAGGTGCCTCCAGGATCGCCGCGATGATCTTCAGCTCGCCGCCGCAGTTCGGGCAGTGCTCAAGGTCGAGATCAAAGACGCGCCTGAGCAAACGGGTCCAACTCGGCCGGACTGACCGGTGCCCACACATGACCTCGTCCGCTTGCGGTTGCGCTGCCTGGGTGAGTTCGGGGTCTTTTGGCACCACCTGCGCGCGCAGCTTCGCGTTCGGCCAGTGCCGGGCGGGTGATGTAACGGCACAGTCGCTCCAGCGTCTTGCGCTGGTCGGCGCCGCAGCGTACCCCCGCGTGCAGGCTGAAGCCTTCGAGGTTGGCGCACAGATTCTGTTTGAAGTCCACCGCTCTGGGCAGCGTGCCTTGTAAGGTCAGCACTTTCTGACCGGCGCGGCCTTCGCGTTGTATGATCGAGAGCAATTTTCCAGTTGATCGGTGCTCAACGAGTTACGCGGTGTTGTGGAACGCCTTCAAACGCCTTGCCAATGGCTATAGCAAAACCGAGAAGTCAGATTTGTTCAGCGGAACTGCCGTCCGCTTTTATCGGCTTGATCCGAAGTTAATCCTTTGATCGGCTGCGGCGAATCATCACCTGCCCGGAACATCGGCGTCGGTCACAATCAAGAAAGGGCGACACATAATGAGCGCAGTCATAGTTGATTACGGCGACAATGAAGCCGCTATGAGAGCCTATCTGGCAGAAGGTCAGCACCGTGCGTATCAGCTTGGCAATCGCGGTCCGATTCGCTTCACCGACGATGGCAAGATTCATCCCGATATTCTCGCGGCCTACTGGCGTTGCGGCTTTTATGTCTTTGAAGGCGTACTGAAAACTGACGAGCTCGCCGACATCGAAGCCGATCTGAAAAACATCCTAGATCGCCTGCCCGCTCACCGCGGTTCGCCCGTCGACAGGCACGGTCGCCCCGCGCTCGCGGCAGATTGCAAGGCACCAACCTTGCAGTGGTCGCGGCCGCTGGGCGATCCGTCGGGCGGCACTGAAGTAGCCAACGGTCGGCATCCCGTAAAGATGTTCGAGCCAACACCGGCTGGCGACGCGCCCGACGAAATCGTTTACCTGATTCTGGGGTCATTGCAGTTTTCGCCGGCTTCCTTGAGGGTCTACGGACATCCGCAGTTGCTTGCGGTTGCCGCAGCAATCAATGGCGACGATTTTGTGCCCTTCAATGAGGCCTGGTTCATCAAGCAGCCAGGCCTGGGCGCCTCGGTTGCCTGGCACCAGGACGGCGTCACCCATTGGAACAGTCCCGATTGGAACGAAGGCACACACGGCTTTAACTTCATGGCGCAGTTGTACGGCTGCACACCGGCCAACGGTGTCTGGGTAGTGCCGGGATCACACAAGCTCGGCAAGGCCGACATCAAGGCATTGGTCGCCAGGGCCGGCAGCGAGCGACTGCCCGATGCCGTCCCGCTGGTGTGTCAGCCAGGCGATGTTGTCATCACCAACCGACAAAGTCTGCATGGCTCGTTCGCCAATACCAGCCCGAACTGGCGAGTGACGGTGAACTTCGGATTTCACCAGCGCAGATCGGTGCTGGGCGTCAAGACTCGCGGCACTCTGCACGCGGCGGCGAGCATCTATGACGCCGAGCGGATTCGCGAACGCGCCAAGCTGATCGGTTATGCGATCGATGCCAGGCGTCAACGCTTCCCGCTGGAAACGCCGTTTGTCTATCAGCCCCACGCTCATGCCGGGGAGAAGTATCGATGGGACACGGCCGCGCAGGCCTCGCTCAAGGATTACAACCTGCTTGATTTGAGCATATGAACTCTGGTATCAAATCACCTGGAATCAGTTCATTCGCTCGAATCCACCTGCACCTCCACCGTTTTGTCGCAGGACCCAAGGCGTTCTCTATCTCTGGGTGAATCGGAACAAGATCTCTAAACAAGTCCAGATGCCGGCGCCGAAAGGAACGCCTCGGTCTGCGCCGCTGTCGCGCCTGAGCGTACCATTTCGGCGGCCCGGTGTTTGCCCATCAGTCGGGGCATCAAATAACCGCCACCCGCCAAACCGCGATGAGCCTCGGGCAAGGCAAACTTCACCTGCTCGGCCGCAATCACAAAGTCAGAACAAAACGCCAGCGCGGCCCCTGCGCCACGGGCGTCGGCGTGCACACGACAAATGATGGGTTTGCGAAGTTCGATCATTTCCGCATACATCGCGAGCACGTCCGTCATGTAGCGCCGAAATGAGGTCGCATCAAACGTGCGAAACTCCTTGACGTCGGCACCCGCGCAAAAGCTCCGCCCCTCGCTACTGAACAGAAGAGCGCGGATCGAACCGCCACCGTCCAACACTCGCAGGTGTTCGCGGATGGCAGCCCGGCAATGTCATCTTCGTGGTAGTTCAGTTGGGTAGACATCTCGGATTGGCGCAGTTGCGGACAGTTTGCTGCCGAGCTTGGCGGCCCATTAACGGGCGAATATGATATTGGCCCACTCGCGCGAGCGGATGCGTTGAACGGTCGACTTACTCAGGATTGACGCCTGCATCCTTGATCACCTTGATCCACTTCGCAGATTCGTTGCGTACAAAATTGCCGAATTCGCCTGGACTGGTCGCGGTGAACCGGGCGCCCTCGTTGACTAATCGCGCTTGCATCTCCGCCGTGCGCAATACACGGATGACCTCGACGTTCAACTTGTTAGCGATTTCCGCCGGCAATCCTGCCGGAGCAAACAGGCCGATCCAGTTGCTCGCATCAAAGCCGGGTAATGCGGCCTCGGCCACCGTCGGCACATCCGGCAATGCCGGCGAGCGTTGATTGCCGATCACCGCGATCGCGCGCAGCTTGCCAGCACGTACATGCGGCATGACCGTCGGCATGGTCGCGAACAACATGGAAGTTTGTCCGCCAATCAAATCTGTGATGGCCGGCACATTGCCCTTGTACGGCACGTGAGTCACTTCAAGCTTGGCCATCGACTTGAACAGTTCACCCGCCAGATGGCTGGTGGTACCGATGCCGGCCGAGGCGTAGCTGAGCTTGCCGGGCTGGGCTCGTGCCATATCGATGATGTCCTTGACACTTTTGACCTCAAGCGCGGTCGGCGTCACCAGCAAACCCTCGGCTTCAATCACCAGTGCGATCGGGGTAAAGTCCTTGACCATGTCGTAGGGCATGCTCTTGAACAATGCCGCATTGACCGCGTGCGTTCCGATATTGCCCATGACGAGGTTGTAGCCGTCGGGCGGCGACTTGGCGACGATGTCGGCACCAATATTGCCACCTGCGCCGGTACGGTTCTCGATGACCACCGGCTGTCCCCAGGCTTCGGCAAGTTTGCCGCCAATGATCCTTGCGAATTGATCGGCAATGCCGCCCGCCGCAAACGGCACGACAATCCGGATCTGTTTCTGCGGCCAGGCGCCCTGGGCGCTGGCGACCGACGCCACACTGGCCATGGCCCATGCAGCACCGGCCTGTAGAAGATCGCGTCGATTCACGGCAAAACTTTCATGGCTTCTTCACTATCATGACTTCTTCAGCATCTGGTCATACTTGACCTGCTCATGCGCTTCGACCGGGTCGACGCCACGCCGGACCTCCGCGATCACCTTGTCCTCGGTCGCCTTGACGAGCTGGGCAAATTCAAGAACTTCGCGAACCTTCTCCTGCGGAATGACCAGGGTACCATTGTCGTCGGCAAGAATATAGTCGCCGGGACGCACGGCGATGCCGCCGAGCTTGACCTCGATTCCATAGCCCGCACAACTCGAACGACCGCGCACCGACTGGGTGACAATGCCCTTGCCATAGACCGGCAAGCCGAGCACTTTGTATTCGTCGATGTCGCGCATCACGCCATCGGCCACACAACCGACCAGGCCGTAATGTTTGGTGGTTGATCCGGCAATACCACCATAAGTGTTGACGCCCGGATTGGACGCACCGTCGATCACCAGGACCGAGCCTCGCCCGCCCTTGACGATCGCACGCAAGGTCCCGAGTACCGTTGACTCCATCGCATCATCGCGCGGCACCAACTGGAGTGTGGCCGCTGGCCCGAAAATCTTCGCACATGAATAAAGCGGAAGAATTCCTTGCGGCGCGCCGTCAATCCCCAGGCGATCCAGCGCATCGGAAACGTTAGGCGTGGACAACGCCAAAAATTGGCTGACCAGTGAGTGATCAATCGATGACATTTCTTGGACTCCTCAAAGCTTGAAATAGAAAAAAATCCTCAACCCAACAGCTCGCGAAAATCGGTTCGTGCGCGGCGCA
>JANORY010000306.1:0-2368 GCA_031415535.1 Burkholderiales bacterium
TTCGTCGTGCGATGAAGCGTGCGATGCAAAACGCCATGCGTCTCGGTGCCCAGGGCATCAAGATCATGAGCTCGGGGCGCTTGAACGGCATCGAGATTGCGCGTTGTGAGTGGTATCGCGAGGGTCGGGTGCCTTTGCATACCTTGCGTGCCGATATCGACTACGGTTTTTCCGAAGCGCAAACCACCTACGGCGTGATCGGCGTGAAGTGCTGGGTCTACAAGGGCGATCGGCTCGGGCGTAATGATCCGCCAGCGGCCTTGGATCGAGACCCGATTCCGCCGCCCGATCGTGATGATCGTCGCGGTCGTCGTCCGCCCGGTGCCAAGCCTGGTGGCGGCCCCGGTGCTGGTCGCGGTGGCCCTGGCGGTCCCGGTGGTCCGGGCCGAGGTGGTCCTCGTCGTCCGGCCGAAGGTGCCGACATCGCTGCCAAGGATGCTCCGGAAAAATCAGCGCCCGAAAAGGCGGCCACCGACACAGCAGGCAATCCGGTCAAACGTGTACGTCGAGCCGCTGGCCCGACCACACCGACCGGTGATGCACCGGCTAAAAAAGAGTAGAAGGAGTGAGCGATGCTACAACCCGCTCGGCGTAAATACCGTAAAGAACAGAAGGGCCGCAACAAGGGCCTGGCCACGCGTGGTGCGTCGGTGTCGTTTGGTGAATTTGGTCTGAAGGCAACCCAGCGCGGTCGTTTGACGGCTCGCCAGATCGAAGCCGCGCGCCGGGCGATGACTCGTCACATCAAACGTGGCGGCCGTATCTGGATTCGTATTTTCCCGGACAAGCCCATCTCGCAAAAACCGGCCGAAGTTCGGATGGGTAACGGTAAGGGCAACCCCGAGTACTACGTCGCCGAGATTCAGCCCGGTAAGGTGCTCTACGAGATGGACGGCGTCAACGAAGCGCTGGCGCGCGAGGCTTTTGCCCTGGCTGCCGCCAAGCTGCCGCTGGCCTGCGTGTTTGTCTCGCGTGCAGTGGGCGCTTGACGCCCTAGCGTATAGGAAAGTAAAAGATGAAAGCCAAAGATCTGCGCGCTCAGGAACCTGCAGCGCTCAAAAAAGAGTTGGACTCCCTGTTGAAAGCGCAGTTTTCGATGCGTATGCAACTCGGCACCCAACAATTGAATAATACTAACCAGTTGCGCAATACCCGCCGCGATATCGCTCGGGTGCGCACGGTGATGACTCAGAAAGCTGCCGCTAAATGAACGCATCTGCTGACGCATCCTCGACCACCACCCCTTCAGGTACCGCGCCGGCAAAGCCGGCGACCAAACGTACGCTGACCGGCAAAGTAACGTCGAACAAGATGCAAAAAACCGTGACCGTGCTGGTCGAGCGCAAAGTCAAACATCCGGTGTACGGCAAGTATCTGGTGCAAAGTACCAAGTACCACGCGCACACCGAAGAAGCGCTGAATGAAGGCGATGTGGTCGAGATCCGTGAGGGTCGGCCTATTTCCAAGACCAAGGCTTGGACGGTGGTCAAGAAGGTCTAGGTTTCGGACGACCAACCAGGGCCAAGGTTTGATATCGCATCAATACCTGTCCGGCCAGCGCATGCTCATCGAAGATCCGACTAATTTCGCCCTCGACTTCCAGTGCTGAGCTCGAGCCTCGCCTGGGCATGTACGAGCGCGAAAACACCAGTGCGTCAAGTCCTGCCCGATCCAGCCAATGTTTATGCTCTATGCTCAGGGTTTGGTACGCGGCCTGGCCGAAGAACACGGAAACCTGACGTCGTTCTTCTTGCTGCATCGAAACCTTGCGCAATTCGCCCCCGAAGGCGGTGAAGACCCGATCAAGTGCCTGATTCAAGACGTCGGTCAACACGCGATCATTCCAGATCAACGCGACTTGTCCCGACGGTCGCAGGATGCGCAAACATTCGTCACGTGCCCTAGGCGCATCAAACCAGTGGAAGGCCTGGGCCGCAGTAACCAGGTCAATTGACGCGTCCGGAAGACCGGTCACTTCGGCTGAACCCGAACGACTATGGAAGCGGTCGCAGGATTGCAGGTTCGATTCCGCGGCGGCGCGCATTTCGTCATTCGGTTCGAGCGCAAAAACCGCGTGACCCCGTTGCAGCAAGGTGGCGGTCAGCAACCCAGTACCGGAACCAATATCAGCGATGACCGCCCCGGCCGGTAATGCTCCGAGTTCGGTCAATTGTTCGAACAGCGCAAGCGGATAGTTGGGGCGCGACTTCAAATAGTCCGCAACTTTCTGCGAAAACACCTGATGGACATCCGGGCGATTTTGGGATTGATCGGCCGGTGGATCTACTGAAGGCGTGTTCATGGTGGCGGGATACATAGGAGCGGAAACCAATATTTCAGCATAATGGGAACGAGCGCAACAACGGAG
>JANORY010000307.1:0-1552 GCA_031415535.1 Burkholderiales bacterium
GACCGGCGGGAATCCCTTGTAACCGATGCCAACCAGTTGCATGCCGGTGTTCTTTTTGAGTCGCTCAACGCCCAAGGTCGGCGACGTGCCATTACCGCCGTTGGCGTAGTTCAATGCGCCCGGTCGTGCCTTGGCATAGTCGACAAACTCCTTCAGCGTCTTTGGCTCGAGCGTGGCCGGAACCACCACCAGATTGGGAACCTGACCAAGCATGGCCACCCCAGCGAAGTCGCGGGTCGGGTGCCAGGGCAGAGTGACGAAACCCGGCAGGGTCGCGTTCGAGAGTGTCGCCAACAGCATCGTGTGCCCATCGGCATCGGCCTTGGCCACCGCATCAATGCCAATACTGCCATTGGCACCCGGCCGTGCATCGACAATGACGGCCTGACCGAGGCTGGCCGATAGCCGGTCGCTGACGGTACGCGCCATCAGGTCAACGATGCCGCCCGCCGGGAACGGAACAATAATGCGGACCGGTTTGGTGGGTGACCACTGCGCCACGGCTAAAGAAGATGAAAACGCCAGCGACAGAGCCACCACAAAGCGAAACAGGCGGCAGCGAAACAGGCGGCAGCGAAACAAGCTAGTGCGAGAAAAGTTCATCTGATTTACCTCTCGAAGAGCGTCAAGTACGCAATGCTAACGGAATCGAAACAAGCTTACTCTACTAGCCAAGTCGAATACGCTCGCGTAGCAACTCAACTCGGTCCGCGCCCCAAAAAAGCTCGTCGCGAAAGATCATGCTCGGAATGCCGAACACACCAGTCTGTTCGGCTTCGGCCTGAATCGCTGCGTGTTGCAAGCGACCCTCGCCCTCGAGAAACGCTGCGAAGTCGCTCGGGTCGCCGCCGGCCGATCGAATCACAGCGGCGATCTCATCTGCTGAATCGATATTCAGATCGCGTTTGAAAAATCGCTCGAACACCGTGTCACGGTAGGCTTCGAACACCGCTTGTTGTTGGGCGTACAACATGCCGATACTGCTGACCGTGCCGTCGAAAATGCGCTCAGGACCTTTGATAATCAAGCCCTGCGGCTTGGCAAAGCGGCGCACGTCCAGGTACAGATATCGAATTTTACGCATCGAATAAATCACCTGCGAATCAGCGCTGGCGTACGCACGCTGCAACTGCAATGTGAACGGTCGCCAATCGAGCGAGACCGCCTCGGCTTGCGCCAGCTCGATCAAGGGCCTGACCGCGACATAGGAATAAGGACTTTTGAAATCGATGTAAACACGGACGCTTTCCATCGCAATCGCTCCAATTCTTACCGACTAACCAGAAATCACTATTCTGCTCGCGGCTGGCGAAACGCCGATCGCAAATCCGCCGTCAAACAACTCGATTCGAGGTAAAGTCCAGACGAGCACCAACTTTAACGGAAATCACATGAAAATTTACTACTCGCCACTATCGCCTTATGTCAGAAAATGCATGGTTGTCGCGCTCGAGCTCGGCCTCGCCGACCGGATCGAAAAAATCAATGGTGCGGCCAACCCGATTACCCGCGACCCGGCGATTGTCGCCAAGAACCCGCTCGGCAAGGTGCC
>JANORY010000308.1:0-7426 GCA_031415535.1 Burkholderiales bacterium
TCATGCCCAGCACCTCTGATTCGAAGCAACCGCTGTTTGATTTGACCGAAGATCAATCTAGGACTGTCGCGCGTGATGAAACGCAAGGCACTGCGGTACGCGACGAGCTAGCCGATGCATTTATTTATCTGCTGCACTTAGTGTCAGCGGTAGGGGTCGATCTTGAGGACGCGGTGCGCGCCGTGATTGCCAAGAATGCGATTAAGTATCCACCGCCTCAAACCAAACTGTCCACAATCCCACCATCCACCCGAAGCGCCGCCCCGGTCGTCGCACTGGCCTGCGCCGAACAAACATAAACCACCAAGTTGGCGACTTCCTCAACGCTTGCTACACGCCCGATGATCGAGCTCGAACGCCGCGACTTGACGAATGCCTCACCAGCCGCCTCGACGCTCGTGCCATTCTGCTCGGCGATCACAGCCAGCCGTTTGCCCAGTCCTTCGGTCAGTGTCGGCCCGGGCAGCACGGCGTTGACCGTCACGCCCGTGCCGGCGAGACGTTTCGCCAGTCCCCGCGACACCGACAGATTGGCGGTTTTCGAAAAGCCATAATGAATCATGTCGGGCGGAATGTTTTGCGCCGACTCGGAGGACAGGAAAACGATTCGGCCCCAGCCGCGTGTGACCATGGTCTGGGCATAGGCTCGCGCCAGTCGCACACCGGACATGACATTGACTTCGAAAAATCGTGTCCATTCTTCGTCGGGCAGATCGAAGAAATCCTTCAGGCCATAGATACCCAGATTGTTGACCAGGATATCGCAATCGGGTTCGGCCGCAACCAGTCGGCCGCAGCCCTCGGCATTGCCCAGATCGGCGGCGACGCCGCGCAGGGTTGCGGCCGGGTGACGTGCGCGAATCGCGGACATCGCTCGATCGACTGCGGCTTGAGTGCGACCGTTAACGACCACCGCCGCGCCGGCACCCGCTAAGCCAGTGGCGATGGCTAAACCGATACCTGCGGTTGAGCCGGAGACGATCGCAGTTTTGCCAGTCATATCAATTTTCATCGGGATCCTTCTTGCGCTACCTGCGCTGGTTCGTCAGATTCAGCGAGACACGCCAATCGAATCCCACAAAAACTCAAATGAAATTTCGGGCCGTCCCTGAGCAGCGGCTTGTTCTTTTTCACCCGATTCGTAACTTCGAAGCAAGCCCTTGACTCGCTCCAATCGGGCAGTGCTCTTGATTGCCTGGCGCGGCGTCTTGTTGCCAAGCGCTGGCATGGGTTCGTCCGCCCAATTCGCATAGGAGCGCTGAATCATTTGTGTCATCGCTTGCGCCAGTTCCTGGGGATCGATGCCTGCCTGGCCGATGACGGTCTGGTTGATACCTGGCGAGCCGATACCTTGGGACCCTTTGAAGCTGGGTTTGTTTCGTTGTTTTGCCTGGCCTTGATTCTTCATGCTTTGTTGCATCATGATCTGAGGGTCCGCGACGGTGCGCGTCAATAAAGTCACAGACCCAGCCGCCAAGTCATTGAACCAGGTACGACCTTGGTCGGCGTAGGCTTGCGTGAGATAGAAGACCTCGATCTGATCCTTCTTCTTGCCGGGGTTGATGTTGGCACGGGACCGTATCTGCCCGTCGTCGCACGTCATGAGCCGCGCCCAGCCCGCCAACCGATCGCCTTCTACATCGGTGCAGCTACTCATCGCTCGCGCTAACGCGCTTTCATCGAGCACGCGATAATGATCGGTGATCGGGACAATCGGTTCACCGGAATAGTGATCGATCATGGTCGGCATCGGCGGCGGTGCCACGAACTGCTGCATCCAGGCGGACATCAGCAGCAGGCCTTGTTCCTGCGCGAGATCGGCGATCGCGCCCAATTCTTCGGCGACCGCGCGCAACTCCTCGGCAACTGACGGGCCGCTCAGCATCGAAAACGGATAGGCTGCTCCGGACAGCTCGAAATGATCGCCGACCCGCATCAGGCGGCAGCCGAGGAACATACCTGGCTTCAGCGCCCGACTTCCCGAACGCTCTTGCACGACCACCGGCGCAGCATCGCCATTTAACGTATCGCACAAGGTCATTCCGACGCCCGGCAGGACGTCGGTCACGTCGTACAGACGCAAGGGGCGCTGGCCCATTTGCAACAGCCAGTCGCGCTGGCCGACCGTCCAGGCCGGGCCAGAGGGGCCAATCAAATAGTCAGATATTCGACGCAGGCTGCCTTGTGCTTGAATCTGGCCCTCCGCCAGTAGCCATTCGGCCAGATTGATTTGAACGCTACTCAGCGTACCCTCATCAAGTCGGCTCATGCTTGCACGATCTTCGTCACCGAGCAGTCGAAGATACAAATGTTCGACCGCCGCCAGCCATCCTTTGCGATGGCGATTTTCAAGCCAAGCAATGGCCTTTCGGGCGGCATCTTCGTGTAGTTTCTTTTCGGCGGCGGGCATGTTTTCAGGTGTCTAATAAAAAGTTGTGGGTTAACTCGCGGCAACTGGAATGATTGCCAAAGCAAAATTCCAGAAGATGACATTGCGACAGAGCATTTTGGCGCAGTTCGTGATCAGTGGCTAATAATCGCACGGCTGCCGGCGACCGGTCGCAATCGCGCTGGAAAGACCAAGCTGCGCAGGTCAGATTTAAGCGCCAGGCCTGAATTTCGGGTAACTTCGAGCAATGGACCCCGCCCTGATTGCCAAATTGCTGGCCGCCGCCATTCGCTTCACTGAACTGCCGGCGGTACCGATCCAGAATCTCCCGCAAATTGTCGCCGTGAGCGGCGAAGAGATTACTCGGGAGATCTGCCCGGACAAGCCGAATAGCTCCTAGTTATTGATCATGTGAGTTTCGCTGAAAGAAGTCTGGAAGCGGCGTCAGGCCCTCGGGTTGCAGGCTGATCCGATAGTATGGCTGTCAGGCTTTCGGGAACATACGGCCGAAGTAATAGGCGCGCTGCAATTGAGGAATACTTGTTTGGTACAGTCAATCATCCGAGCTCGGGCAAAATATTCATGACTGAAGTTTTTATCGTTGGTACCGCTTGCACACCATTTGGCAAACATGCCGACCGCAGTTTTCAGGATCTGGCTCGTTGGGCCTACCTGGATGTCCTCGCTGATGCCGGGCTGAACGCGGCCGGAAGTCAGTTGATCGAGCAAGCCTGGTTTGGCAACTGCGGCATGGGTCAATGGGGGCAGGGCGGTATCCGGGGTCAGGTCTGTTTTACGCCGCTGGTACAAGAGGGGCTGTTTCCCGAGCGCGTGCCGATGATCAATGTCGAAGGGGGCTGCGCTACCGCTTCATTTGCTTTTCACGGCGCGTGGAAAGATATTCTCTCGGGCCAGGTTCAGGTCAGCCTTGCCATCGGGGTCGAGAAGTTGATCAGCCCGGATCGTCCGGAGCGCGTTGCCGAAATTTTTGCGACTGCAATTGATCAGCTCGATGTCGAACTTTGGCATGACTACTATCGACACGCCGGCGAGGCGGCTGGCAAACCGTTTGAAACTGGGCCTGGCCGCACGCTGTTCATGGATACCTATGCGATGCAGGCTGCCTGGCACATGAAACACTGGGGTACCACTCGCGAACAGATTGCCATGGGTGCCGCCAAGAATCATTTCCACGGCAGTCTGAATCCGAAGGCTCAGTACCGCTTCGAGGTCAGTGTTGATCAGGTGCTGGCCGATCGCGACATCAGTTGGCCGTTGACGCGAGCGATGTGCTCGCCGCTGGGCGATGGTGCTTCGGCTGCAATTTTGTGCAGCCGGGAGGCGCTCGCCAACTTTCCGCAGTCGGTGCGCGCGCGTGCGGTCAAAGTGCGCACCAGCCAGCTCTCCGGTGGCAAGTACCGAGCGCTCGACGAACCAGGCCTGTCTCGAATTGCCGCCGACAAGGCTTACCGGCACAGCGGCCTCGGGCCGCAAGATATCAAGGTCGTGGAATTGCATGATGCGACCTCATTTTGCGAAATTTATCAGCTCGAAATGCTCAGACTCTGCCCGGACGGGCAAGGCGGCCGAATGATTGAGTCGGGGGCCACCCGTCTGGGTGGCCGGCTGCCCGTAAACACCTCGGGTGGCCTGGTCTCGAAGGGTCATCCGGTGGGCGCAACCGGCTTGTCGATGGTGTATGAAACCTGCCTGCAATTGCGCGGCGAAGCCGGTGCCCGGCAAGTCGGCGGTGCGAGTCTGGGCTTGATCGAAAACGGTGGCGGTGTGATGGGCTTCGACGAGGCAGCCTGCGCAGTGACCATTCTGGAGAAGTCCCAATGATGCAAGGCGTTAAAGACCTGCCGCTTGATTGGCAGCCAGAATCCCTGGTGAATTTGGCCAACCCGTACCCGATTTACGCTCGTATGCGGGATGAAGATCCGTGCCATTGGAGTCCGCGCTTAAAGAGTTGGGTGTTGACCCGTTACGACGATGTCAAGGCGGTTTGCCTGGACCGAGGACAGTTATCGTCAGATCGGCTGCGGCCTTTTTTTGCGTCATTGCCCGGACCGGAAGTTCAGCGAATTTCCAGTATCGTCCGCTACCTGTCCTTGTGGATGGTGTTCAAGGATCCGCCGGATCACACGCGCTTGCGCCGGCTGGCAAGCAAGGTGTTCCACGCCAAGTCGATGCACGGCATGCGCGCACAGATCGAAGACATTACCGAATGGCTGCTCGATCAGTTGGGTGATCGCGAGGAGTTTGATGCCGTGAGCGACTTTGCCGGTCCCTTGCCGTGTCTGGTGATCATGGCCATGCTCGGTGTCGAACGCGCCGATCTGGCGCTGGTCAAACGTCTGTCGGATGACATGGCCCTGTTCGTTGGCTCGTCGCGCGTGGCCGCTGAAAAATACGATATCGCCGAAGCCGCAACGCACGAGATGGCCGATTACTTTCGCCGCTTGATCGAGCAGCGAAAGCGTGTGCCCCGCCCCGACTTGCTGACCGAACTGGTGCAGTTGCGCGACGGCGACGATCAATTGAGCGACGATGAAACCATCGCCATGTGCATCTTGCTGTTATTCGCAGGGCACGAAACGACCACCAATCACATCGCCAATGGCTTGCTGGCATTGATGCAATTTCCCGATCAACTGGCCAAGCTGCGCGCCAATCCTGGCTTGGTGCCTGCAGCCGTCGAGGAGTTGCTGCGTTTTGACGGCCCCTCGGGCGCGCAGGTGCGCCTGGTGAAGGAGGCCTACCAGGTTCAGGGCAAACAGCTCGAGCCCGGCCAGCGCGTATTCATCATGCTCAACGCCGCCAACCGCGACCCGCGCGCTTATGCCGATCCTGATCGAGTCGATATTGAGCGCAATGGTGTTGCCCACCTCGCGTTCGGTTTCGGTCTGCATATTTGCCTCGGCTTTCCGCTGGCCCGTACCGAAGGGCAGGTCGCGTTTCCGGCGCTGCTCAAAAGGTACCGCAGCATTGAGCCTTTAGGCACGACGCAGCCGTGGATCAACTCCCTGGTGTTTCGCGGCATGAGCCAGTTGCCGGTTCGGGTCAGGCGCGTCTGAGTCTTGTCTTAGTCTTGTCTGAGTCTTGCGAACCTGTCGTTTGGATGCGTCCACTGGTCGCACCTCAAGTATCTGAATCATCCGACTCGAACACCGTCAGATCAACCTCGTGCGTCATCTGCCAGTACTCCAGCAGACTGAATGGCGTCGCCGAAACCACTCGCCCGTGTTTGTTGCGGTAATAGGTTGACACCCGCGGATGGGTCCAGATCATTTGCTGGTGAAGCGCATCGACGCGCGCGACAAAGGCGTCATGTATTGCCGGCTTGACTGAAAGAGCCGAGATTCCATGTTCGATCATCTTGACCACGCAGCCCGAAATGTAGCGTGCCTGGCACTCGGCCTGGAAGATTGCACTGCCGCCATGACCCAGGCCGGTGTTTGGCCCTTGGGTGATGAACAGATTGGGGAATCCCGGCACGGTAATGCCGAGGTGCGCGGTGGCGTTGTCGTCGCCCCAGACTTCGGCGAGTGTTCGTGCGTCGCGACCCGTGACGTTCAGGCGCGACGTCATTTGTGTCATCAAAAAACCAGTTGACCAGATGAGTACATCGGCCGGCCGCGCCGGCCCGTCGGTACACTGCACGCCGGTTTGCGTGATTCGTTCGATCGGCTCGGTGACCAGTGTGACGTTCGGCCGCTGGATGGCCCGATACCAGCCGTTATCGAGCAAGATGCGTTTGCCGTAGGGTGGGTAGTCCGGCACACAACGCTCCAGCAGATCGGCACGGTCGCCGAGTTCGGCCTGGATATGATCGAGCATTTGCTGGCGATGGTTCTCATTGACCCGGTTCAATGAGCGATCCGGATCTGGCCAGGTCGGATCTTTTTTAAGGAATGGCAGCAATCCGTCGCCGTAGCGCCAGAGCATCGAGAAGCGAAACCAGGCCGCGTAAAAAGGCAGGTGTTCAAGTAACCACTGCGCGTTCGGTGTCAGCGCATCGTGATAGCGCGGAATCGGTCGCGCCCATTGCGGACTGCGCTGGTAGATGGTGAGCTCGGCGACGTGTTCTGCGATTGCCGGGACGATCTGCATGGCCGAGGCACCGGTGCCGACGATCGCGACCCGCTTGCCGGTGAGATCGAGTTGCCTCGGCCATTCGGCGGTGTGAAAGCTGGTGCCGGTGAAGTCCTCTGCACCCTTGATCGTCGGCTTGTGCGGCAGCCCGAACTGACCGATCGCACTGACCAGAATGGGCGATTCAATGACTGAGTCGGTGGCGGCGGAGTCCGCGATTCGAATTCCGACCTGCCAGATGCGCCGCTCCTCATTCCAGTGTGCGCTGGTGACCGTGGTGTTAAAGCGGATATGCTCGCGCACGCCGAACTCGTCGGCGGCACCGCGAAGATAGTTGAAGATGTCATCGCGCGGCGAAAAGTAGGATGCCCAACTGTAGCGCTTTCCGATCGAAAATGAGTAGGCATGGTTCGGTGTGTCGACGCCGCAACCCGGGTAACGGTTCTCAAACCAGGTGCCACCGACTTCGTCATGCCGCTCGAGAATCGTGAAGGGTATACCCAGACGCTTCAAGCGCGCGCCGAGGATGATGCCGCTGGCGCCGGCGCCGACGATCAGGACGTGCGAACGAGTGGGCCACGCCGCTTGTGGAGGTGACGCTGCTTGTGTCGGAGACGCCGCGTGAGTCGGAGGCGCTGTCGACCACTGCACGTCGCGATCGGTGAGCCCCATTTCTTCGCGCATCATTGGCGCGTAACCGGCGGCAATGTTCTCGCTCATGCAGACTCGCATCATCTCAAGCGTCAGCTCATCGCCGGGATCGCCAATCGCCGGCGCCTGGCCGGCCTGTCGTGTGCACAGATCAAGTGCTGCGTCGCGAATCTCTTGCTGAGTCGCGGCATCAAGGCCAGACGCTTCCTCGGAGATCAGCCGGACATCGCGCGTCGGCCGGTAGCGCGGCTCGAGCCAGCGACGATCGTAGGACATGAAATTGCGGAACCG
>JANORY010000309.1:0-1284 GCA_031415535.1 Burkholderiales bacterium
ACGGATTTCAATTTTGGGCTGCTGCCTATGGCTTCTTCGAGCGAGTCGGTCGAGCTGTATGTGGATGAAGAACGCATTGAGCTGCAGACGTGCCGGGCCATCACACGCGGCGGAGTCCGGATTGAAATACTCGGAAAGTCGCGCCCGGCGGTCGTTTTGGCCATAAAAGGCACGGTAAAAGACAGCTTTTTCACTTCGGACAACGAGTGGCTGCTCATGTTGAAAGCTTTTCCGTTCAAACGCAAACCGGTCGGCGAACCCGATGAGGCCGAAAGCCCCATGCGGCTGCCATTCACCGAGCCAACTTATGAGCTGGAACTGGTGCCAATTCAGCAGGCCCGTTCGGTGGAAATGGCCGCATTTGCCGTGCCGCTCGCCAAAATCAGATACGAGCGGCAGGGTATCAGCCGCGTAGCCGATTACATCCCGCCCTGCACCCGCGTGGAATGCAGCCGCGAGCTCGTTGCCTGGCATAAAAATTTTGAAACCCAACTGCGCGATTCAGAGAAACTCGTCTGGGATATCATCCGAAAAATTCACCACAAACGCCGCGAAAACGACAGCAACCGCTTGGCCGAAGACATTTTTCAGCTCTGCGAAAAAATGACGGAATACATCTCTGCCACTTATGATGACTATCGACTTTTCTATCTGCAATTATCCCCGCTTCATACAATCGCCTATTTTGTCAAACTGGCTCGCAACATGAATTGCGCCATCAAACTGGCCCAGGAAAAGGACACGATGATTGAATATTTCCGCTATTACATCGGCAATTTTCAGGCGGGTACGTTCGAGGAACGGGTTGAAATGCTTTCCAATCTGCAATACAACCACCTCGATTGCGCCGAGTCGCTGACGATGGTCAATGGTTTTTTACAGGAACTCGCCACGTTATTTCAGCAACTCACCCGGCTTGATTACCGGACGCTGGCAAAGAACGATGCCATTTTGGGTGTCCACAAAACCAGCCCGCAGCCCACCGGCTGGCAGCCTCACCCTACCACCACGCCCGGCCCGCCTCAAAAGCGCGGAGGCATGGTCATCAAAGAAAAAGGCGACCCCAAAAAAGGAGACTGGTTTGACCAATAGCTTGTTGAAACGATGAACCAGCCACGCAGCAAACTCGTCATCAAGCCGAAAATTACCTTTCAGGCGAGAAAACCGACCGACAGCCAACAGGGGCCAAGGCCGCCCGAACCGGGGATTGAACCCGGTTTTCAGCCGTTTTGGACCCGACACGGCTGGCACGTATTATTTGGAATCGGCATCGTGTGCGGGCTG
>JANORY010000310.1:0-6510 GCA_031415535.1 Burkholderiales bacterium
CGCTGAAGGTGGCGGCGCAGCGTTGACTGCACTGCCGGAGTTCGGTGCCGAAGGCCCGTCAGCGGCCACTGCGGTGGTGGAAAACAGTTACACGATCGATGGCGTGATCTTGCCGGTGGTGCGCGGTACCTCGCGAACCGGTACCCGAGCCGATATGCGTCGCAGCGATTCACTGATCAGCTTTGATAACCGCTTCCTCAACGCGGTGGCGGGCGACCGGCGCAGCGCCGATATCGTGCGAATCGACCGACGTGTTGTCTGGACCTTGGAGCCGGCGAACCGGCAGTATTCGGAGTGCCCGATCACCGGTTGTGCGCAAGCTGCGCAAAAGCCTGCTGAGGAGCGCAAGCCCGACCAGCCCGCCAAACCTACCGAGCCTGAATGTCCGGTCACGGTGAAGACCAATGAAATCAAGGTGCTGACCAGTGGCGAGCGAAAAACGGTCAATGGCTTTGCGACCGAACGGTTTCAAATCGGCTGGACCGTCGAGATCGAGGACAAACAGGGTCGGCGTAATGGCAACAAGGTCATGCTCGATCTCTGGACCACGCCTGAGACCGGTGCCGTCAAGGATGTGCAGCAGATTGGCGAGAACTACCAGAAGCGTTACGCCAGCGCACTGAACACGGGTGAAAATCCGATCGGCAAGTTTGTACCCCGCGAGGTGTTGGGCGCAATGGCTGCGATGATGAAAAACATCGATCCGCGCGATGCAAAAACCATGGCGGCCTGGGGCGCGGAATTGCGCAAGGTCCGGGGTTATCCGATCCTCACCACGATGACCTGGAATTCGGAAGGCTCGGTGTGTGGCGATTCACAGGCACGAGCTGGTGGCGGATCACCGGGTCTCGGTGGGTTGCTGGGTGGCATCCTCGGGGCAGGAAGGCCCGCAGGCGGCACAAGTGGCAGCAGTGCGCCGCTGGTCAGCTACAACAATGAAGTCAAGACCCTGGCGGTGAGACCAGTCAGCGATACCCTGTTTGTGCCGCCGGCGGATTATCAGCGCAAGTAGTATCCGCTTCGCCTGAGGCGGTGCGGCGGCCAAATGCAGCGATTGGGTTCAAGGCTCTTGCAATGCCGCCAGCTACCCGCATATGCCGACTATGAACCTGCTGTTGCTGTTCGGATTCTCGGCGCTGGTGCACGCCTACGTGGGCGCACGCCTCGTGCCGTCGCTGTTCACCTGGGCCTCGAGCAGCGCTAATCTGACGCTGTATCCGCTGGCGCAGAGCACTTGGGCGGCGTTCAGCGTCCTGCTGATCTGCTCGGCCGTTTGCATTCCGCTCGGTATTCTCGCCCGTCATCTTCGACCACGGCGTCTCGCCGACGGCTTGGGCTGGGCGGCACTGTTGTTCATGGGCTTGTTCTCTTCCTTGCTGGTACTCACGCTAGCACGCGATTTATTGCTGATCATCGCCTTGCTTGTGCGTTCAGTATCACCTGACCTATTCGATCTGCCGACGCTGGCCGCTGGGTCAGCCCTCTTCGTCGTCGTCCTGGCATTGGCAATTACCATACTCGGCTTCATCAATGCGCGACGCACAGCAGCGGTCGTTTTGGTCGATGTGCCGATCGCCAATTTGCCGGACGGATTACATGGTTTCACGATTGCGCAGATCAGCGATATTCATGTCGGTACCACCATCAAGCGGGGTTATGTCGATGCCATCGTGCAGGCCGTCAATCGGCTCGATGCCGATATGGTCGCGGTCACCGGTGACCTGGTCGACGGCAGCGTCGCCGATCTGGCGGTACATGTCGCACCGCTCGCCGACCTGACATCGCGCCACGGCACCTTCTTCGTGACTGGCAATCACGAGTACTACTCAGGCGCCCATGCCTGGATTCGCGAACTGCGGCGTCTCCAGATGACCGTACTGCTTAATCAGCATGTGGTCATCGAACACGACACCGCCGCACTCGTCGTGGCCGGCGTCGCCGACAGTAGCGCGCATCATTTTGATCCATCACATCGCAGCGATCCACAAGCGGCAATGTCAGGCGCGCCCGCCCATGCCGGCATGCGCTTGCTGCTTGCTCATCAACCGCGCAGCGCCGATGCAGCGGCCGATGCCGGCTTCCAGTTGCAGTTATCCGGCCATACCCATGGCGGCCAGTTCCTGCCCTGGACTTTTCTGGTCCGCCTGCAACAGCCGTTCACAGCCGGCCTGCACAAGCTTCGTGATCTTTGGGTCTACACGAGTCGCGGTACTGGCTATTGGGGACCGCCGAAGCGATTCGGCGCGCCGTCGGAGATCACCAAACTTCGACTGGTGCGCGTCACCGGCTAACGGTCTTTGCCTTTCTGGTGTTTCACGCGAACCGGATTGGCCAGCAGAACCGGCAGGATCAATAGCAGATAAAGAATCGTGGTGGCCAGGAACACATCATTCACTGCCAGCGTTGCTGCTTGCTGTTCTATCAGGCGTTCGAGCTGCGCGCGAATTTGTTCCTGCTCCATTCCAGCCGTTCGGAAGGGTTCAAAAAACGGGTGGTCCAGCGACCAGCCTTCACGGCTTGCATCTTCGATCAAATGCACGCGGTGATGTCGGCTGCGCGCTTCCCAGGCGGTTGTACCGATCGAGGTGCCGAAAGCGCCGGCCGAGATGCGCACAAAGTTGCTCAGCCCGGAGGCCAGTGGCAGACGGTCCGGTTGCAAGTTTGAAAATGAAATCGCCACCGTCGAAATGAAGAACAGTGCGCCACCGACACCCTGAAAAAACATTGGCAGGACAATGCTCATGAAGTCGGCCTGAATGGTGAACCGTGACCGCAACCAGAACGATAGTGCGAATGACATGAACGCCAGGACTGCAATCGAGCGGGCATATCCGCGGTCGATCGCCCGTCCCGCCAGAGGCGTCGTCATGATCGCGATCGCACCGACCGGCGCCAGCACCAGTCCGGCCCAGGTGGCGGTGTAGCCCATCGACTGTTGCAACCAAAGTGGCAGCAAGACAATGTTGCCGGAGAACAGCGCAAAACCGCCCGACAGACTGATGACGCCGAGCGTGTAATTGCGATCCCCAAAAGTTCTGAGCTCGACGATCGGATGATCATCGGTCAACTCCCAGACCAGGAAGGTTGCGAAGCCGATCAGCGCCGTCAGACCGAGCACGACAATTGAGGTTGCATCGAACCAATCGTCCTCTTTGCCGGTATCAAGCATGATCTGGAATGCGCCGACCCAGATGACGACCAGAATCAGTCCGATGGTGTCGACCGGAATTCGGTGCCGCACCGATTCACGCCGCCGATAAATGATCCAGGTCAACGCGGCACACGCCAAACCAATCGGTATATTGATATAAAAAATCCAGGCCCAATGCATGTTGTCACTGATCCAGCCGCCCAATAAAGGGCCAACGATCGGAGCGATCAAAATGGTCATCGACCAAACCGCCAGCGCAGCGCCGGACCGCTCCGGAGGATGACTCGCCATCACCAGTATTTGCGAGAGCGGCATCATCGGACCTGCGACCAGGCCCTGCAGAACCCTGAAGGCGATCAGCCACTCGATCGACGGCGCTTGTCCACACAGAAACGAAGCCAATACAAACAGCAGCACGCTGGCGACAAACAGGCGTACCTGACCGAAGCGTTGAGTCAGCCATCCGGTCAATGGCATCGAGATTGCCGTGGCAATCCCGAAGCTGGTAATGACCCAGGTGCCCTGATGGACACTGGCACCGAGATCGCCGGCGATTGCCGGCAGCGAGACATTGGCGATCGACGAGTCGAGCACATTCATGAATGTCGCCAACGACAACACCAGCGTGCCGAGTATGCGTTCCGCCCCTTGCAAGGGTGGATGTGCCTGGGGCTGTTTGGAAGTCTTGTCGGACATACGGGATACTTGAGTGCAGAGGATACGTGCGGTCAGCGACCGCTACGAGCCTTGGGTTCGGGTTTCCCGCGCTCTGACTGCTCGTGTTCAGGTACGACCCGATTCGCCTGAATGATTCGCAGGGCAGCGAGGTCGGCATCGGCTTCGGCTTGCGTCGAATCGAGAGACCTAGTCTGCGAAATCGCCTGCGTCGGCGTTACGGCCAGCAGTGTGCCATCTTGCTTCGAGACATCGATCTCGACCCGCATGGACAGACCGACCCGTAGCGGATGTTCATGCAGTTGGGTGGCATCGAGATTGATACGCACCGGCACGCGCTGTACCACCTTGATCCAGTTGCCGGTGGCATTTTGCGCCGGCAATAAGGCGAACGCAGCGCCGGTTCCCACGGCAAGTCCAGCGACCGTTCCGGTGAACTTCACTTCATTGCCATACAAGTCTGCGCTCAAGCGCACCGGCTGGCCGAGACGCAAGTTCGCCAACTGTGACTCCTTGAAGTTGGCGTCGACCCAGACCTGTTCGAGCGCAACCAGGGTCATCAGCGCCGTACCCGCGGCTATTCGCTGCCCGACCTGCACGCTGCGGCGCGCCACATGAGCGCTGAGCGGCGCCGGTATGGTCGTACGGTACAGGGCGACGTGGGCCGCCCGTAATTTTGCTGCGGCGCGCCGCACATTCGGGTGATTCTCGACGGTGGTGCCAGCCACCAGCATACGGCTGGCGCTGCGGCCTTCGCGGGCCGTGTTGAGCGCGGCATCCGCCACGGCCACTGAATTGCGCGATACCGCAGCGGCCGCTTCGGCATGGCGAATCTCCTCGTCGCTGATTGCGCCAGTATCAGCCAATTTCTGGCGCCGCTTCAAATCGCCGGCCGTGCGCAAGCCATCGGCGCGCGCGCGTGCCAGCTCGGCATTGCGAAGCACAATCTGTGCGCGCAAACCACCGTCACCGGCGTACACGGTTTGCAATTCACGAACAGTCTGCGCCAACTCGGCCTCGGCCTCGGCCAACGCGAGCCGCGCGTCGGTGTCGGCCAGCGCCACCAGAGTCTGACCGGCAATCACCCGATCGGTTTCGCCGGCGTGAATGGCAATGACCGTGCCAGGTGTCTGGGCAGTGACCAGCACCAGGTTACCTTGAACATAGGCATTATCGGTACTGATATAGCGCTGGCCGTGCTCAAACCACCACCAAACGTAAACAGCCGCGCCGACGAGTACCGCCAAAATCACCAAGCTGAGTCCCAGTCGTCGACCGCGCGGATTGCCATTACCGCTGCCATTGCTACGGCCTTTGCCACTGCTTTTGCGGCCAGGTTCGGAATCGGGTGCGGCAGTTGCAGGCGAGTCTGTCAAAGTCATGGAGTCTGTGGCGAACGAGAATCATTGAACCTCAAAGCACTGACTCGGGTAAACGTGCAACAACAAAGTTGTTTCATTAGTCGGCTCGGCGGCCGAGCTGTCCAATTTGACCCTGGGCATCGGTCTGAATAGACTTCGGCAGCACCGGTTGTTGGCAGCCATTGAGCGTCCACCCGGCTAACTGATGATTTGCCAAGGAGACTGTTTTGCGTATTTCACTATTTCGATCGTCGCTGACCCGCGTCACTGCATCGGCTGCCACGGTGGCCCTGCTGTCGTTGGTCGGCAGCGGTGCCTTGGCGCAGAACCTGTCGATCGCCACCGGCGGCACCGGCGGCGTTTATTACCCACTGGGCGGCGGCATGGCTTCGGTGCTGTCGAAATTCGTGCCGGGCATGCAAGCCACTGCCGAAGTGACCGGTGGCTCGGTCGACAATCTGAAACTCATCGGCTCGGGTAAACCCTATGTCGGCCTCGTCATGTCCGACGCTGCGCTCGACGCCGCCCAGGGCAAGGACAAATTTGCAGGGGGCAAGGTTCCGGTCAAGACGCTGATGGTCCTGTACCCGAATCGCATGCATGTGGCCACGGTTGAGGGTACCGGCATCAACACTATGTCAGACCTGAAGGGCAAACGAGTCTCGACCGGATCACCGGGCAGCGCCACCGAGGTGATGGCCTTTCGCGTCATTGAAGCGGCGGGCCTGGATCGCGACAAGGACCTGAAACGCGAGCGGCTTGGTGTTGCCGAATCGGTCAACGCACTGAAGGACAAGAAGATCGATGCGTTCTTCTGGGTGGGTGGCCTGCCAACCGGCGCGGTCACCGACCTTGCCAACACCCCTGGCACAAAAATCAAGCTGGTTGACCATGCCGAAACTGTCAGCAAGATGAACGCCAAGTATGGTGACCTCTACATCGAAGATGTGATTCCGAAGTCCGTTTACAAGGGCATGGACGCCGATAACAAACAGGCTACCGTCATGAACATCCTGGTGGCCCACGAGAACATGGACGAGAAGACGGCCTACAACATCGTCAAGACGATCTTCGAAAAACGTGACGATCTGATCGCCGTTCATAAAGAAGCCGCCAACTTCAAGCTGGAGAATCAGAAAGCCAGCGCGACACCGATTCCGTTTCACCCCGGAGCAGTCAAGTACTTTACCGAAAAAGGCATCAAGCTGAACTGAGCGCCAAGTCTTGAGTGATGTCGCAGGAGTCAGTGCCGAGGCGCTGAAAAAGGCCGAGTCCTTTGTCGAAGCAGAGGAGGGTGCCGCCAACAAGCTCAGTGGCGCGCTC